>JAEOTG010000228.1 GCA_016839985.1 Candidatus Heimdallarchaeota archaeon
CAGAAATTACTACAATTGGAACTTCTGAGAGGTTCAGTTGAGTATTTCTGTGCATCTTGAAATTGTAAAGCGAAAGGCTTGAGAAGACGAAATTCTCATGTATCGAAGAGCTTTGACTAGTCATTATATTTCGCTCAATGAATCTATCGGCAAAATCATATTTAAAACAAGCTATTACGTAAGATCAAAAAGAAAAAAGAAAAGAAAAAAGAAAAAGTTTAGTGTTTGATTTTTTTCTTAATTGTTACAGCAACTGCAGTTACAAATATAGCACTGATTGACCATAGAATAGCTTCAGTTGATCCCATTCTTCGAGTGTGATCTCCACCAGTAAAGACATCAGCTCCAGCTGAAGAACTTGTTTGTGTAGACTCTCCGTAGTCTTCCCAATCATTGTCTTCTTCTGCAGATTCACCATTCATTGCCATCACAATAGCATTAGCTGGTTCAACATCTCCTTCTAGCCCATCGTCTCCACCGAGTTCGTTCTCAAATCTGCTGTCATATACAACTCTAATTCCAGGAATATAGCAACCTTGACTAAAGAGGAACTTCCACCTCATAGTAATTGTGACTGATTCTTGTGGTGCGAGAGTTATACCTTTGAATATGACTATTCCCATATCTCCGACATATTTCTCTTCTACTATTCCTTTAGTTCTTTCTTTGCTTAATAATTCCATTTCAGTAGAGTTATAGTATTGGAATGCGGTTATGTGTGTTGTTTCATCACCAATATTAGTAATAGTGATGGTAATTTCTAGTTCCCAAGGAGCATCATCTGGTATGATTATTTGTGCTTCAACATCGATTTGTAAGACAGGTTGTGGAAAAGCTGGTTCTCTATTTTCTGTAGCAGGTTTCAAAATAGCCCAAGCCATGTTTGAAAGAACTACTTGGTGTGTTTGAGCAGCACCTAGGAATATCGAATGTAATCCAGGACCAAAATCAACTTCTACATCTGAAAGATCAGTTTGACCATAATCACTGTCAAATTCCACAATGGCATATACTGGATGAATTCCTAAGAAGGAAGCAGCATAAACATTTGCGGTTCCAACGTATTTGTTTACTTCTCCTGGAAGTACTTGACCTACATCATCATACCAGAATATCTCAGGATCGACGATTTGCCAATCATTTCCTATTCTTCCATGAACAAGATAAACCTTAACATTTTCAGCTGCAATATCTCCAGTGTTTTCAATTGTATATGTAACTTCTACAGGGTCTCCTACTTGATATCCTGTAGCGTCTAAGACTACATTGACATTCAATACTGCTTCATCATCAGCTACCTGTAGATTCAAACCATTACTGAAGCCATAGAATTCAAAGTTTTGTAAGTCCTCATATCTGAATCTTATACCAGAAGAAAGCCATGTATTAGACCATATGTCATAGTAACTCAAGGGTCGACTGAATGTGAATAATGGATGAACTAAATCATCAAATACACCGAATAAAAGTCTCATCAAGTCAACACCATCTTGTTCAGTAGTTGTCAGTTGTATTGCAGGATAACCTGTACCTACATCTGTAGTGCCTATACCCATTATACCATATCTTGTAGCATATGAGGGAATATTATACATAGCCCAACTTACTGTTGTATTATCACCAGCAGCTAAGTATGGAATTGTACAATTAATAAGAACTTGATCTATTATAGTAGTATCACCTACTTCACCCATTTCATCTATAGAATATCCAAAATTCATCCAGTCGATAACGAAAATTTCTATTTCATCGTAGATTAGATCATATAAAACTTGACCTGCAGAATCAACTGCTGCCCATGCTTCAGTTGTATAATCATTGTACATTGCGGTAATTGCACCAGGAACATCAAGTATTGTATTTATTGTATAAGTAGAAAGATCTATTGGTGCTAAGAAATTTGTGACTTCATTTATCAGAATGTTAGATAAACCTACTTCACCTGCATTATGTGTTATGTGAGCTTCAACATCTACTGTTCCAGTAAAACCAGAAGCAGAATAAGGTTCAGAATCTGTTTTAACAATAATATCAGTTAGCAATGGATCCCAATCTACATAAGTTCCGTCAGAAGTATTTAGATACCATCCATCTAGTACTAAAACTGTTTGTGTATAAGTTATAGGAGCTTGACCTAAGAATAGATCTCCAGAGAAATTCAGTGTTATTGTAGCATTTATCTCTGTATAGAATGTATCATCAACAATTATATCTGGTTTCAACACTGGCATTAATGGTAGATTATTAATGAAGTTAAGGAAATCAGCACTTACTGGAAAAGTAATGTCAATATTTTGTGCATCCTCTGTTCCAGTATTTTCTACAAAATAATCCATCTGCAGTCTTCCATCTTCATTGAGCATGGTTTGATTGTATGCCATATTTACTGCTACTCTAGGAGTAGAAGCTAATGTGGTATGATCAATATTATAGACTACTTCATAGTTACCTGCTGGTCTAGTTGGTGACCATGGAGATTTCAAAACCCAATCCATTTTTCCTGATATTTGAGGAGCAAAGTTATTAGGTCTTGGATCTATTGATATTGGATTAATTGTATATGGGAATCTGAATCTTAATGAAGAGAATTTCTTTAATCCTATCATCGGAGCAACAGGAGTACTATCAAAGATATTGTCTGTGGATAGTGTAAAGTCTGATGTGCCTGCAATTGCAGCTGGATCAATGAAATAAACACCTCTTACTGGGACTACAAATCCCTCAAAAATTGTTTCTCCAATAACAACTGCTTTAACAGGTGATGCACTCACGGTAGCAGCATCTAGTAAAGATGCAAATCCAGATGTTACATCTCCTTTAATCTCAGTGATTAATGTGTTAAATAGTGTATTTTCCATACCACCTGTAAAGTAGTATAGATAGTTTCCATTTGGTAGGACTTCAGCTCTTGCCCATCTTAGACCAACATCATATGCACCAACGAATAAAAGAGCTATTTGTACAGCTCTTTCCAAGCTTGTATCGGCACCTAAGGATCCTTTCATCTCCAACATTAGTGTTGCGTTTTCAGGAGCTCTTAAGGGTCTTCTAAGCATATATGGAACATAATTATCTTGATCTGATGCAACAAATAACCAACTTTCAACATTAATGAAAAGTGGATTTGAAGCAATTGCAGGAAGAGGATTTCCTATCAAAATCATTTCAATCAATGCTGCAGCATCAATGCCTGCAACAATTTTCATGTCTTCTATGAATATATCGGGATCAAGTAATGTTGTTTGGTTTATCTGCGAAGAAGCCATTTGTGCTTGAGTGAAAGAACCACTCATTGTAAGAAGTATAATTGTCAAACCCAACAAAACTGAACCCAAAATTGCTTTTTGTTTCATTTTAGACCTCCAATTTTATCTAAGTAGTATACTTGTCTAGAATTAATATAAAGATTATTTTAGATTCCAACCAAAACATAAACTTCGAGAAAAATAGAAAGCCCTTTAAGAACGAAGGAGAAGAATGTTTTCTCTATTTTATTTTTTTATTGCTCGTTAAATATGTAAAAAATATTATTAGCTAGTAGATTTGATTTTACATTATTTGAGCTCGCATTTTAGCAGCAGCTGTTTCAGGTAATGTTCCATTGATATATGTTGCACTACCTGTTTCTACTGCACCGAGAAGCTTTTTCGATATTGTGCTTCTTTGTGGAGTATGTATTTTAAAATAAAGATGGAAAGCTGTGGTTCCTTCTTCATTAACTGGTCCTTGGTGAAGTGAAAGAGAATAACTTACTTCTTTTTCAAAAATTGCATTTAATGCTTTAATTGAGGATTGAAGTATATTGATTATAGATATCATTTCGCTTCTTGTACATTGATGTAAGAAACTAATATGACGACTGGGATAAATATGTATATCATATGCATGAGATGCAAAATACGGAATTAACGCTACAATGCTTTCATCTTGATAAACTATCCTTTCATCTTTTTCTTTTTCGCTAACAATATAATCACAAACCATGCATTGTTTTTTCTCTTCTTTATATTCAAGTATCGAATTGACTTCTTGTCTAATTCGATTAGGAAGGAAAGGAAATGCATAGATTTGCCCATGAGGATGTAAAAGAGTTGCCCCAACGTCTTCTCCGTAGTTTTCAAAAGGCAATATATATTTGATTGATTGATCTGAACTCAGCTGCTTTGTTGCATTCATCCAAGTCTCAAAGATTTTCATTAACGTTTCAGATGACATTTCCGAGAATTTTGCATTATGTTCATCTGTATAAACTACTAATTCACAGTATCCATAACCATTGATTTTTTCGAAAAAATTTCCAAGTTTGTGATGTTTTAATCCATTTTCTTTGAGAAGAGAAGGATACTTATTTGAAATTCGAAGAGGACGAGTGAATGTTGGTACTTCTTCTGATCCAGTACATAAAGGACAATGTGCTTTTTCTCTATCTGGTCTTTCTTGTCTAATCTCTGAAAAAATAATCCATTCTCTTGTGAAAGGGTTCTTTCTAATCTCTCTTACAGTCATTGAAAAAGGAAACAATAATTTCTATATAATATCTTCGGATACTCTTTGTTAGTATAACAAAAATAAGCAAAAACTTAGAATTCTAGGTTGAAAAACCATCCCACAATCTTTATATTTTGAGTAACTTGTTCAACCTTGTGTATTCAACAATAGTTTTGCATGCTAATTTACAATATGCGGAAATACCTAAAGATGAAATACCAAAAGTTGTAAAATATAGTTATATTCCTGTTCTTTCAACTCTTCTTGAAATCCCAAAAATCAAAGTTGTTCTTAACTTTACAGGAGTAACTTTAGAAATTCTTCATAATAGCTACCCTGAAGTTATTAAGCTTCTTAAGGAAGGAATAGAAAAAGAAAAATTCGAATTAACTGGTTGTGGATATTCTCATCCTATTTTTCCTCTCTTACCTGTTACTGACGTTCGAAAACAAATAGAGTTTAATTTAAGAGTCTTGGAAACAACATTAAATTACACTGATGTTGCTGGTTTCTGGCTTCCCGAATTAGCTTATGATCCAACACTTCCACATATCTTAAAGGAGTATGGTTTTTCTTATATCTTCATTGATGAAGAACTCTATTCTATGAGTTCTCCCTTACTAAATTATTCAAATCCTGAACACCCACCATATTATTCAGCACTTCACTATATTGCAGAACTTAGTAAAGTAAAAGGAATATTCAGAAAAATACACAGATATAGAAAAGCATTGAAATTTATTAAAAAGAATAGCAAAAATATAGATTTCTATCCCGTTGAATTGAAAGGAGCTAAAGGAACTATAACAGGTATCAAAACGTCTTATTCATGGTCGATATTAACAGCTGCAACTGTAATGAATTATCCTTTTACATCGTTTAAGAAATTCAAAAGAATATTATCAAAGTATCAAAAACATAAAGGTTTAGTATTGGCTTATGGAACAGATATTGAATTTATCGGTTACAGGAACTTTACTGATGGAAAATCCATATCTCCTGAGGATTTAGAAAAATTTCTTCTCAAAATGAGTAAAATTGAGGGATTAGAATTTGTATTCCCAAGAAAATATCTTGAAGACAATAAACCTACAGATTTAAGTTACTTAAAATCTGGATCGTGGGCTCCTGATAAAAGATTAGATCTTTGGACACAAGATGAAGATAATAAAAAATTGGAAAGACTATGTGATGAGATACGTTTTTATATGTCTCGGATACCCCCAGAAAATCTGACTGAAGAATTATGGAAACACCTTCTGCTTGCAGAAAATAGTGACGGAAGAGGTTGGGATCCGATTCCTGAACGTAGGTTAGATTGTTTTGTTCATGCAATGGATGCTTTGAAAATTGCCAAAGAGATATTTCATGAAGTTAATTCAAAGAAGAAAAAATAACCAAAAAAACTAACTTTAGATTAATAACAGAAAAAGACTTATAATGAGCTTTTCAAACATAATGATGTTCGTGTATAGTTGATATGTTGGGGTAAGATGGATATAGAGATTTTTATTCATGAAGAGAATTGTGATCACTGCAAGCCTACATTAAAGTTTTTAACTGCTGTAATTAGTGCTTTAAAAACTCAAGATATTAAATTAAAGGTTCATCAAATCAGTAAAAGTAGAGATGCCGCAGAAAAAAGAGGAATTTCAATAAATAATATACCAGCAATAATTCTTCCCTCAGGATGCGTAATCACTGGATCACTATCTCATGATCTAATTGGTGTTTTAATTTGCAGCTTGTTGTCAAAATCGAAATTTCCAATTCAATCAATTGATAAGGTTGAATTGAATAAGAAAGAAGCTCCTCTTTTAATGGAGCTAGCATCAGCAATGATTGAATATCAAGCAGCATACACTCTAAGAAGAGACAGGTCATATACACTAGTCATTAAAGAATCAACAGATCAAGTTCCGCTTGAAAGATATAAGCAATTAGCAAAAAACACTAAGATAATGATTTTATCAAATTTTGAACAAAGTCCTGATTTAAAATTATATGAATTGGGTTTGGATTCCAATGTTTATCTAGGTCACATAATCCGAGACAATATTACATTAACTGCGAATCTTATCATTTGGAGAGATAGAGCAAATCATGTCAGCTATTTCAGAGTGAAAAGATCTGATGGTGATAAATACATTGTATCCTGTTCTTGTTTACTGGGAGACGGTAAACAGATGATTAAAGAATTTTTCAAACCTCTTTTTCTAACTTCAGCAACCATTGAGTCTGATGGTACTAAAGGTATTGAACAAAATAGAATTGTTGCTAATGTTAAGGAAGTTAGTAATGATCTTGAGCAATTACTACGAAGATAAAGAAAATAAATTATTTTTTTAATTTTCCAAAACCATCACATAGAGCGAATTTAATCATGCAATCTCCAGTTTTTGTGATGTAATATTTACAGTATCCCCCCATCATGGCTTCATATTTTTCACAATTAGCATCAGGATTGTCATCTTCTGATTTTTTTCCGCTTGGAGGTAAAGGTATGTTAGCCATGATTCTAACCTTATAACATTATGAGGAAAGTGATGTATTTAATATTTTTCTTAATTATACTCAATATTATCCTAAAATGTAATTGGGATTCAATCTTTCACAATTAGAGCATTTCTCATCATATTTACCAAGAGATGTTCCACATCCTGAACATTTGAATTTTTTCTTATCTTTTCGAGAAATTTTAATTTTTCTAGTTGGTAAAGATTCTTCTGGCATATTCACATTATTCTAGCACTCTAACATTAATAATTATTATGGGAATCTAGAAAATAAGCATATTCACAACGCTTATTATAGAACTCATACAATATTGTGTTTAAAGACAGAAAAAGGAGAATGTAATATGGTTTCATTAACAGTTAAAATTGAAAAACTATTAGATTCAGAGCCAGAATATCTTCTTATTAATTCAAGTCTGGCTAAGAAATATGAGATTATGCCAGGGCAATTAGTTGAGATTTCACCTTTTAATATTGGTTTAAAAGTATCTACTAGCGATAATTATCCAGAAAATCAAGTAGGAATCTCTAGTAAAATTTCTAAAGAATATGGTATTCATCGTGGTGATGACATTGTTATTAAAGAATTTACAAACGAAAATATTATACTTTTAATTCACAAAAAAATGAGAGGGGATACACTAAAGGAAGAAGAGATAAACTTAATTTTTGAAGCTATAGATAAAAACCTAATGCACCCAACACAGGTTGCAGTATTAATGTCATTATTCCAAGTTCAAGGATTAACAATTGAAGAAACAACTTCGATTGCTAAAGCAATAATAGCTAACTCTCAGATATTAGAACCAAAGAAAAAACCTGTTGTTGATAAACATTCTATAGGAGGTATTGCTGGGAATCGAATTACACCAATAATGATTCCTATCTTAGCAGCTGCAGGTTTAACAATTCCTAAGGTTTCAACGAGAGCGATAACCTCTCCTGCAGGAACTATAGACACTGTAGAACTACTTATGCCATGTGAACTCACCTTAGAAGAAATGGCAAACGTAGTTGACACTACAGGAGGATGTATAGTCAGCGGTGAAACAGTAGGATTAGCTGATGTATCTGATAAAATAATTAGTGTACTTGAAACAATAAAAATAGATCCCAAGGAATTCATGGTTGCTAGTATATTATCAAAGAAAATAGCTGCAGGATCAGAATATGTTCTTATTGATTTACCTACTGGAAAGGGAGCAAAGGTTGTTCATAGAGAAGACGCTCAAGAAGTAGGAAGCTTATTCACTTCTCTAGGTTATTCGTTGAAGATAAAGTTAGATTGCATTATTAGTCCTGGAGATAGACCAATCGGAACTATGATTGGTCCAGCTTTAGAAGCAAGAGATGTCTTGAGTATTCTAGTAAATCAAAGTGGAAGTAGTGATTTGATGAGAAAATCTCTTTCTCTTTCTGGAATAATATTTGAAGCCCATAATTGGTGTCCTCGAGGGTATGGATTTGAGTATGCTGAAGAGATACTAAGAAGTGGCAAAGCATTAACAAAATTCAGAGAGATAGTTGAAGTACAAGGTGGGAACAAGAATATTAAGGTTGATGATATTCCGATAGCTGATTATATTGATTCAATTGATGCAAAAAATGATGGTGTTGTCTATGGAGTGGATAGTGCTGCTATATCAACAATAGCTAGACAAGCAGGAGCACCTAGTGATAAAACAGCGGGAGTTTTATTAAAAGTAAAGAGAGGAGAGAAATTTAAGAAAGGGGATCAATTGTTTGAAATTCACTCTTCATCAGAAAGTCGTTTAACTTCAGCAATTAAAATAGCACAATCAGAATTAGAACCTATTGACACAGAAAAAATGATTCTTGAAATTATAAGAGGGCCCAAGGAGCTGTAGAGAAGGAAATGAAAAAGGGAAACGAATTGTCTCTCATTTACAGAGTGTACTCACCTCCTTCCTCATATAATCTAGAAGAACTAGTCGAAAACACAAAATCTAAGAAAACCACACCTACAATATTACAAATAATTGATCCTAAATGGATAGTAAGCGAGAAACATCTTAATGTAGCAGTCTATCATACTATGAAGGCTTTTGAAACAAAGAGAAATATAGCTAGAGATGAAGCAACTGAATTCTTAATTCGTCTTTCAGGAAAAAGACAGATTAATAATGCTTTAGAACTGTTTGGAATTAAAAAAGAATCTTCACACCTACTACTCTTAGCGTTTGGAGGATTAAGTGATGAAAACAAACAGAATTTAGAATCGTTTGTAAAAGAATCAAAAATACTCATAGATAAGGAAGTAACTTCATCCTTTCCTTTAACTGAAATTGAGGAATTAAGTAGATTCTATGAATGTCAAGAAGAGCTCAAAGAAATTGAAAAAAAAGCTCTAGAAAACATGGCAAAAATAGAAGTTTTTTAGTTTAAACTTTAGTAAGAAGGCATCCAAGCTTTTAGAAGTTTATGCCCCATTTCCCGATATTGTTTCACTATTTCACTTATCCTTTCTAATTGATCATTTTCATCTGCTGGAGTTGGAAAAAATAATGGTTTTAATTTGTGAACCATACCTGAAAGAGAGCCTATACCTGCTGTACTATAAGCAATTTTTCCGCTGCCTGTTCTAAAGAAATGATCAGATTCTACTAATAGTTTGTTATACCATAATGGATGTGCTGACATAATTTTGAAACCAGAACTCTTTTGATATGAAGAAGAATCAGATATGTGTTGATTGAATTTATCTAGAGCAATTTTGTTTGGATGAATAACATTTCTACTGATAATTCCTTTTACATATGTTTGTACAGTTTCTGCTTGTTCTATAATGTGAAATGGCAGAATTGTAGACACTTCTGTAATAGTTGCTTCAATTTTATCTGAATGGTAAATCTTCTCAGCTGTATATATTTTTCCAAGAATATCTAATGGTAAACAAATACCATTAATTTCTAAATAATCTTCTAGATAATTTCCTCTATCCACAGCAAATTCAGAGTAGTAAATTCCAGGTCCAAAAATCACAGCTATTCTCTCATCAGTAATCTCCTTAAATGTTTGAGTTTCATCAGTCAACATTACTATTGTATCTCTTCTTAAATCTGTAACAGGTTTATCCAAGTAAACACCTTTAGTTGGTGTACCTATTAGTTTTGTCCAAGATGTTATTATGAGTAAAGAATTGAGATGCCTTGATTTAAGATCTGACAACCTCATTTCTCTTTTTCTATTTTCAAGATCAAGAATTTCATCATGAATTCTTTGTATAACCACTTCCGCTTCAGGTAAACTTCGTGGATATCCTTCATCAGACATAAAAGCGATTAATTCACGTAGAGGTATTTCCCCAGTATCAAAATCATAGAAATTCCCTCCTGTCCCATAATATTCCTTAAGGAGATTGAGTATTTCTATCCTACGTTCTATAGATTTGTATTCTTTTGAATCTTCAACATGTAAGGACATTAGCTATACATTCTTCCATTTACGTTTTATTATATTAGTCTGGTGTTAATACTAACGTATTAATCTTAATGCTATATATTTTTTATGACTTTTTCAGATGGATACAGACCTGTTTCAATTAAGTATGTTGCCGAATCTACTGCAAATTTTAGTGAATCATATACAGAAGAAGAGTCCAAGATTGAGTGTAGAAAAGATCCATTGAAACAATCACCTGCTCCTACAAAAGTCGTTTTCTTTTCAAGCATTTTTGTTTGAAGTTCAAAATATTCTTTTCCAAAAAACTTCACAATATTTTCGGTATGTAAGATTATTGGGAACTCTAATTTCCTTGCTAACTCTTGTGGTGATTCATCAAAAACAGTAAGTAAAGCTTCTAATTCGTACTCATTTACTGAAAGGTATTTCTCGCCTTCTAGTAGTTTTACTTTTTTCAATATTTGTGCAAA
>JAEOTG010000229.1 GCA_016839985.1 Candidatus Heimdallarchaeota archaeon
AAATAATACAGTTTATCAAACTCCACAGACAGTTAGCATTGATGTTACCGATGGATCAATAAGTTCATTTCGTTGGGATGGAGGAAGTTGGAGTAACTTCAATGATGAAACTCAAGAATCACTTCCCACAACTCATGGGTGGCATTATCTTGAAATTAAAGCAAGTGATCCTGTTTTTAATAACACAAATGTAGTTATGTACAAATATGGTTATGATACTTCAGCAGACAATATTCTACTTCATAATGCTATTAGCGGGGATCAATTATCAGGAGGGTTTGAACTTAATTTTAGTGTATATAACATAGATACTGTTACTTATGAATGGGATGCTAATGGAACACAATTTCCGTTGGTGAGTCCATATGATATAATAACAGATCAGTTCACTGGATGGCACAATTTGACTATTAGGACTACAGATTTTTACGAAAATAACTCATACTTCTACCTTTTTGAATTTGATTCGGATAATCCTATAATCTATCTAGCTAATGCAATAAATGGTTCAGTATATCTACCAGGAAGAAGCATAATATTAAGTATAACAGATAACGCTGCGTTTGATTATTTAAAATATAACTGGGATTCAGGTGCTAACCAAAGCTGGACAGAAGATCCAAGCAATCTTTATATTACTTCTTTACCAATACTTTTTGGAATACGAACGCTCGAGATTTTTGTCAGTGATGAATTTAACCATACTGCATATTCCTATTATGAATTTCTAGTAGATGATACTATTTTTGATGTGGATTTAGTTAATCTGGTAGATGGTGGGTATTACCAAGGAGGTAATACGGTAGAGTTGATTGTTCAACAAAGTAATGGAACATGTTATTACAAATGGAATGAAGGGATTGAAAAAAATAAAACAATAGTGGGTGATTCACTTGTTTTGGATGGAATAGATGCAATGCCAGTTATTGAAGGTCTAAATAATTTAACGATACGAACATTTAACTGGACAAATCATGAACATTTTTTTAATTTCTCATTTATAGTTGATAATACAGCTCCTACAATTAGCAATATTCAAAGCTATAATGAATCAAGATTTCTAAATACTCAAACATTCTTAATTTATGTTGAAGATAATTTTATAGATAATACATCCTTAATAATAGAATACTCAATCAATGAAAAGATATATAAAAATCTTCCATACCCATTTGTATTCTCTTTACTTGTCTATTTAGATGATGATTATACCTTGGATTTAAGAGTCAGAGACTCAGCTGGAAATATAGGTTATGTTTCAATAATTTTCACAATCGATTCAACTGAACCAGATTTAACTGTTATTATTCCAGATCTGCAAGATTTAAGGTTAATTGATGGTAATATGTATGTTCCAGCTAATGCAGCAATTCAAGTAACTATAACTGATGATGATGAAACAACTTTCAGTTGTTATAAAATTGATAGCGGACCTAAAATTTCCTTCACTGATAGTTTTATTTTGATAAATCCTGATGGAACCATAGTTCTAAGAATTTATGCTAATGACACATTAGGTAATGAAAAAATTAAATTTTATGATTTAGTAATTGATAGCCTTGCTCCCAATGTTACACTTTCATTTCCCAGCAATTATTCGAAGATAAATGAGTTCACTGAACTTGCTTTTGATACTCAAGATGAGAACGAAGTAACAATAGATATAGTAGGATATTATTGGGATATACTACCTGGTTGGTTTTACCCAGATATCGATTTTAGTACTAATATATATCTCTACAAGCTACTTTATGATACAAATGATAATGCTACCATTTTTATTGAAGCTAGTGATATACTTGGAAATGTAAAATTATACAATTATAGTTTCTTAATAGATTTTACTCCACCTATAGGTAATATTTTTTATTATAATGAAACTAGTTCAATGCTTGAATTAGCTGAACCTGGTGAATCTTATGAAGTTCCAGGAAATACAAAACTATGGTATGATGTAGATTCAGATATAGATCATATTTCATATAGGTGGCCTGATGATGTAGAAGATACTACAAAAAATTATCCTTTTGATGCTTGGTTTGTAAATGTGTCTTTAGTTGATGGGGTTCATAATTTAACAATAACCTTTGTTGATGATACTGTAGGTGATAATCCAAATAACATAACAAAAACCTATAGTTTCATTGTAAATGATATTAATATGACTTTCATTTATCCTTCTTATTTCACAAACGATAATCACACTATTCTAACTTACAATGATACTTTCATTTACCAAGTAGATATTACAAATTCTACTCAACAACAAATATATGATTTAACGTATTTAATAGAGAAAGAAGTGTCACTTAACCTCAGTGTTTCAGTAAGTAATATCACTACTGTTTATGAAATTATAATTCATGCAACAAATGTATCATATCTACAAAAAACAAAAGTGTTTGTTGTTTTTAAGCGATCATCAGGAGGGGGAGAATCAGTAAGATTATACCTAACAATATTGAAAAAAGAAGGACAACTAACGATTCTAGAACAAACGGATAATAGTGTTGAATATAAAGAGGATATACAGATATTCATGAAATTAAATGATGATTTGGGAGGAAATAGAAGTATATCAAAATTGTTTGTGAATAGTACGAATTTAGATTTTCGAGAAATAACAGACTTTGTTTTCGATAATGTGACATATATATGCAGCTTCAATTATTCTACTTTTAATTTTGGTAGTAAAGGTAATTTCTCAATTAGTATCAGTGCTGAATCTCTCTTCTATTATGCAAATACTACATCGAGTACAACCATTGATATAGAAATCAGACCAATTCCAGTTTATATTGCTATGTGGGTTTCAAACTCCACGATATTGGAAGGATCTGCTGTATCAATTTATGCAAATCTAACAATAGGAGATGGTACTCCTATAAGTTATGTATCAGTAACTTTCTACATCTATATTTATTATAAGAATGCAACTGGAGAGCCAACTTTTCTAAGGCTAGCAATTACAGATTTCAATGATTCAACTAGTATTTCAGATCTTACAAACATTGATGGAACTGCATCTACAACCTATACGCTTGAGTCAAATGTAGCATATATCCGAATAACATGTGGTTTTGTCGGAAACGCCTCACTTGACCAGATACTTTATGAACTTCAAGAAATAGTAATAACTTTCCCACCACCGGAACCAGAAGTATTTCCAAAATGGTTGATGTATACAATTATAGGAGGAAGTATAGGTCTTGTAGCAATAATCTCCTTTATAATCTACAAATTAACAAGACCAAAACCATTCGAAGCTTTGATGGAAAAAGTGACAGAAGAGGAGATTGCAACTTACTATTCCATAATGAGTCCTGGAGTTGTTCTAACGATATTCGATCAGAAAAAAGGACCAATTCCTATAGTAGACGATCATAGTTTATCGATAGCTAGATTTAGAAACCGAATAGCTATTGGTATTGAAAACTTCTTGTTAAAAATTGCAGATCAAGCTTATTCAAGCTTAGGCTTTGAAGAGCATACAACTGAAAGACGTACAGGTTCCATTAGATTGCCTAGAGAACAGATGATTGGAATGATTCATGGAATACAATTAGAAAACAAAGCAGCTAGAGGAGGATTTGAGAATCTCTCACTGATTGTATTGGCAGACAATGAATACGGTAATTTCCTTCTTTCTTATCAAGAGTTTATTTATGATGATATTGATGAATTGATTTCTAAACTTATAGCTAAAAAACCACTTGCAGAAGTTAAAGAAGTATTATCTGAAATTCGAAGAAAATCAGTTATTGTTATGCTTGCAGCTCAACAATATGAATTAGCTCAAAATGGTAATTAAACCTCTTTCTCTTCTTTCTATCGTCAGTATCGATATATTGATATGCTTTTTTTTACTTTGATTATATACAGATAAATATTAATAGCACTAGCAAGGGGAAAAACTCGTGTCATATCTATTTGATGAACTCTATGGTGACAAAGATGATGCTCCAGAAATAGAGGATAAAATACTATTGATGGGGCTACAAGCTGCTGGAAAAACAGCTATTAAAGATGTAGTATTTTTTGATAAACGCCCAAATGATATGGTAGATTACATGGCTACTGTTCATTATCAAAGGCATTTTATCGACGAGGAACAAAAAAGTTTAGTAATAGATTCTGGAGGGCAAGAAGCTTATTGGAATGAAGCAGTAACACACTTTCGTCATCTTGTTTTTTCTAATGTTAAACTCCTTGTTTGGGTAGTTGATGTTACAAAACCTGAGCTTTTTGAAGAATCTGAAAGAAGGTTCAGTTTTACGATTAGGCAATTTAAAAAAGAAAATCCTGATGGAAATATAACAGTCCTTTGTCACAAAGTTGATCTTGTTACTCCTGAGAGGATGGTAGTACTTCACCAACATATTCGCGAATTATTTGATGATCCACGTTTTGAGATAGAGTTTGAGAATACAAGTATCTACTACCCAGATAGTCTCAAAGATCTAGTTTTTACTGTTATGAGAGAAGCAGGAATTAACACTCAACGATTTGAATTAATCTCAAATCTAGGTGAAAAAGTAGAAGAGAGTCAAGAATTTCAAAGCTTTGCAATGGAGCATAAAGAGGATCCAAGGATACAACAATTAAGAGACTATCTTAATCCAGAACCTCAAGCTGTTATGCCTACTTTTGGGAAACTAGATTTACAATTTGATCTTACAGAATATGGGATAATAGAAATTGTTTTAATCGATAAAGAAACTTATTCTCCAATTATTGGTGCCTCTTCTCAATCTGACGCTCTTATAGAAAAATCAATGGATTATTTAATAGGATTACATGAAATAAAAACTAGACTTCGTGAAATGGGAGATCAGATAGAAGCTACAGGTTCAGTATTTTCAACAACAGGTGATAAAATTCATGGCATGATTTTCAATCTTGCAACTAATTATTTACTAATAACATCTCTTTCAGCAATTACTGAAGAAAGAAAGGAGCAATTATTTGAACTAATTCTTAAATTTGCTCAAACTACAGAGGAAGTAAAGAAAGTTGAAGCTCCTGAAGAAGTAATAGAACCAATACCTATTGAAGAAGCTCCATTGGTAGTTGAAGCTGAAGCACCATTGGAAGTAGCTGAAGAAGCAAAAGTGGAAGAAGCTCTTGTTGAGATTATAGAAAAACCTCTGGAAGTAATTACAGTTGAAACAGAAACAGAAATACAAATAGCTGAAGAACTTGTTGTAGAATCACAGTCAGTTCCAGTTGCTCCTTCAGAAGATATTGAAGTTCAATCTGAGTTAAAAGATGAACTAGCTGCGGGATTAACTGAAATTCTTCAACAACCAAGTGTTCCTGATGATGAAGTTCCTCAACCTGAACCTGTTACTGAAATGATTGAAGGCAAAGCAGAAACAGAAGTATCTGAAGAACTGATGCAAGAGGTAGGATCTTTTGTAAGTGGTGAAATAGATGTAACCTCAGAAGCAGTACAAGTTGAAACAGAACCTGTAGTAGAAACAGCTACAGATGATGATGAAATCAGAATAGATTTCAATGCTGATGATATCAAAAATTTTGCTAACTTCTTAATGAAAACTAAGACCGAAGTTTCAAATGGAATATTTTCTGATGCAGCAATTAAAGGTATGTCCGATTTTCTAACCCAATCGGTTTCAAAAGATTCAGAAACAACTGAGGAAGTAGAATCTGAGGAACAAAAAACTGAAACAGAAGAAAATGAAGAGTAGTTAAGTTATATTGGTCTACTTTTGTCAAATCTTCTATATTCTAAATCACTATCTAAGAATATTGGTATCTCTCTTATTCCTTCAATACATTCATGAATGGGATACATCTCAATTGTTGTAACACCAAAACCTGCAGATATCTTAATACCTCTTTCTAGATTCTCTGCGTTTTCGACTGCCACATCTAAAACTGATTTTTGTACTTGCTTTCCACAAATATCACACTTGACACTTACTTTTGAATCATATCTTCTTTCAAGTTCCTCAAGATTTCGAATTTGATTCTTTTCTAAATAGTTATTAAGTGTGCTTTTCATTTTTGCTTTTGCTTGCCCTATTAATTCATCAGGCTGGAAAATATGCATTACTCTTCCACTCATTTCTAAAAACGATTTTCTAGCAGTATTCAAATCATTAATTCCATCAAAAACTGATGTCACAACTAAATCGTTTTCTATTTCTCTCATGAAAACTGAATAATTACCTAATGAAAAAACCGCAAAATCAAGAACCATACCAGGGAAATAAGTGTTAGAGAGCTCATTTCTTAGTCTTTCAAAGTTGACTCCCGCAGGTCTTTCAGGTTCTGAATATAATACTAGACCATGAGATGTTGAAACTGCAATAAATGCTAAATCATAATTTCCAAAGATATCTTTTATTTCGGAAGTTTTTGCATCATCTCTTGGGAAAATTAGAGTTAAAACTTTCTGCATTGCGTCCCACAGAGTGTCTTCAAAAATAGATGTACCAAATATGTCTGCATTTTCTATGTTTTCAATTTCAAAAATATCTTTTATTGATTTCAAAATTGCTTCTCTCTTGTTTGTTGGCACAACGTCCATTTTATGTGCAAAAACATATATTCTGCCATATGGACTTATTTCTTTGATGTTTTCTACTGTAAGATCAAAGTAATATTTGGATCTCATAACATTAGCTGCATCTGATACATCAACTACGAAAATTATTGCTTTCACATCAGAGAAAGTTCTCTCTTTGTATTGGTCAAAAGCTTCATTTATGTAAGCACTCTGACCTCCCACATCAAATAAATTAATTGAGCTACCAGCCATATTGAATAATTTTCTGTTTATTCTAACTGTAGCAGGATTCTGTGATGTAGCTTCTGGAGCAAATCCTTCGAAAATAACTTGTCTAATTGAAGTTTTTCCTGATTGTGATAATCCTAGAATTGCGACTTTTGATTCGAATTTACCACTGCTTTGACTCATATATCTTCACTCTCTTTAAGCGTTTTTTCCCTTATAAAATGTTATGTTAGTCTAAATCCTAGTTAAACAAAATTTTGCAGTGTAAAAAAATATATATTCACTTTTAGAATTCTAGACATAAAGGATTTTAAGTTTCAGAATGTGAGGTTTTTCCTTCTTCCTTAGAATTATGTTTAACTTCTTGTAATCGCATTTTTCAGCGATTTAATTAAAGATGATGCTTTTTCCTAAAAATAATTATAGATTTTCAATATATCTTTCATTAAAAATCAATGAAGCAAGAATTGTATTTAACACAGACTCAGCCTTTCTATCCAAATCTAGAAAAAACACTTCTAAGTTTGTGCAAAGGAGATCTTATTAGAAGGAACGTTGCTTGATTGATTTATTGCTTTGACCAAGAACATCTCCTTATTATATAGGGCTATATCTAAAAAGGTGGGAGGTTTTGCAAGACAAAGCAAAAAGAAAATGATTGTTTTGTTGTGTATTTTAAGAGTTTCATAAAA
>JAEOTG010000230.1 GCA_016839985.1 Candidatus Heimdallarchaeota archaeon
AAAGAAGAAAAGGAGGACGAATAAAATGGCAGATGATTATGTAATAAGTGAAATTGAAAAAGACTACATCATTGCTCTGTTAGATCAAAATAAGAGAACTGATGGTAGAGACTTTAATCAACACAGAGAAATAAAAATCGAAACAGATTTAGTTCAAAAAGCAGAAGGTTCAACTATCGTCAGTATTGGAAATTCTAAAATCATTATTGGTATAAAAGCAACTCTTGGTGCGCCTTTTCCTGACACTCCTGACAGCGGTGTTATCACTACAAGTGCTGAACTTTCTCCTATAGCATCACCATTCTTCGAAAGTGGTCCTCCCTCTGAAGCTGCAATTGAATTAGCTAGAGTAACTGATAGAGCAATTCGAGAATCTCATTGCATTGATTTATCCAAACTTTGTATTATTCCTGGAAAATCCGTTTGGATACTATTTATAGACTTTTACGTTCTCAATCATGATGGGAACTTATTTGACGCTGCAACATTAGGAACCATAGCTGCATTAGCTACTACAAAAATCCCCAAAGTTAAACTCTTAGAAGATGAAGAAGTTGAAATACTTGAGCAAACTGAACCTTTGAAAATAGATCATTATCCTGTTTCAGTAACTACTTACAAAATTGGTAAGAACAATGTGGTTGACGCAAATCTAAAAGAAGAAAGAGTAAGTGATGCTAGAATAACTGTAGGATTTGATGAGGAAGATCATATGGTTTCATTACAGAAAGGTAAGTCTGGTGTATACAAACCTGATGAGATTATGCAAATTATAAAAGAAAGTTTGAATGTATCGAAAAACTTAAGGAAAGAGCTTATGAAAGCGCTCTCGTAGAAAAGAGGTGTAAACAAATGGGAAAAACAAAAAAAGTTGGTTCCACAGGACGTTTCGGCGCTCGTTATGGCAGTACAATTAGAAAAAGAGTAAGGCAAGTAGAACAAAAAAGTAAAGCTGTCTATAAATGTCCAGTTTGCAATATGAGAACTTTGAAAAGAGCTGGACTTGGTATTTGGCAATGCTCAAAATGTGGAGAAAAACTTGCTGGGGGAGCTTGGGAACCTAATACAAGTGCTGGTCGCAGTATTACTAGAAGGATTACAAGAATTGCTGAAGGATTAAAAGAAGAAGCTTAATAAAAATCTTCATTTTTATTTTTCTTAAAATGTTTACTATCCTTAAATTTTAATTATAGTACTGTTTTTTTGTTTTAATGAATAAAATAGGTTTTACTACCTCTCGTTCTCCTGCAAAGAAAACACGGTCATTTGTCTTTGATATAATTCAAGTGGTTCCCCATTCTTACAGGTTTGTCAGAGGATCTTCGAACTTAGATTACTGCTTGAACTCAATGAAAAATCAATCTTTTACCACAGCAATCATAATAAACTCAGTTAAGGGAAATCCAAACTTCATAAGAATATTTGATTTATCAGAGAATACAAAGGAAATACCTTTTGCTATAAAACTGAGGGGGTTAACTCTTTCACGAGAATATCAGAATGAAAAAAGAAAGAACAAACCAATTTATTCATTTTTAATATCTTCATTAAATAATGTAGATGAAGAATCCGTGATAAGGAAATTTCTTGGAATAACAAATAAAAAAATAAATGAAATTGAGGAAAAAGAATTTGTAACTGCTTATGCTGATTATATTGATAAAAATGAAGGTTTGATTTTCATTGAGTTTCTAGATGGACGAAATAGACAAGTAGGTCCAAGAATGAAAATGAAAATAATAACAAGACAAGTATAATTTTACTATACGATTTATATGAGGAGAAAAAATGAAAAAAGAAATCATTAGTAAGATTGAAATGACAATTGAGTTATCATTCGATGATCAAAAAACAACTAATTTAGTTTTTGATGCACTTCTGTTAGAATCAGATTACAATCCTAATGAAAGGGCTCAAGCTAATTTAGAATACAAAGAAAAGAGCATTCTCCTTACAATAAATGCTACAGATACAGCTTCTGCCAGAGCTGCAATAAATTCATTCTTGAAATGGATAAATTTGTCAATAGAACTTATTTCATTGACAGAAGGTAAGGATATTACATTTGATACAAAAGTTATGTAATATTTGCCTTTTTTAATTTCCTTTGAATTATAGGTTTCATTAGGAACATTCGCATTACAATTTTAACATATAAACTTTTATTGAAATATTTAGCTACTTCTTTATACGAGTTTATAGAACTCCATACACTTGGATATGCATCAATTTCATTAACTATTATCTTATTGTATCCTCTTCCCTTAATGTCGTTAAGAATACTTTTAATTGGCATAACTCCTGCTCCGAAAGAATAATGTGAATCCTCTGTATCAGTACAATCTGATAAGTGAATTTCTTCTAATTCATCAAAAGGTAATTTATCAAGAAGTTTCATATATTTTTTAGGTCCATTTCTTAGATAAGAATGAGCAACATCAAATAACCATCCAATTAACTGATCGCCCAAATCATCCTTAAATTGTTGATAAACATCAATAAATTGTTCATCAGAGTATAATTGTATGTTTTCAACTACAAGCTTAACATCAAGTTGCTGAAGGTTTTCAACAAGCGTTTTGTGATTTCCATGACTTTCAGCTGGATGAAACACCGCGAGAATCATATTCATATCCTCACCTCTAGTGTTCAAAAGTTTAATTATTTCTTGAATATCTTTTCCTCTTTCTGGATAAGCAAAATCAAATCCATCAATACCTTCTACAGGCAAATGAAATGTTGTTTTCATATCTCCAAGGGCATCAATAATCTTATCTATATTCTTTAGAGAAACACCTTGTGGGTTAATCTCACATGATTCAATACCCATTGTCTTAGCAAACCGAATAAGATACTCACATCCCAAACCCTTGTAAGCTTGAATTGTTTGACCTATTAGAACCATATTTCTTCATCCTTAAACGAAATATTTAAACTATGGCATTAAATCTGTGTTTAGTTAAAATGGAAGCAAAAAGAGCTATAGTTAGAGAACCTGGTTTAAGTTACAAAAATTGTATTTCATCTCATCCTTTACATCATTCTTTGGATTTAGAATTAGCAAAGGAACAACATAGAATTTATTGCAAAACTTTGGAAGACTTAGGCTTAGAATTAATAAAACTACCTGCAAACGATAAATATCCTGATTCTTGTTTTGTAGAAGATAATGCTATTATTTCTGAAAAAAAGGCATTTGTAACACGAATGGCAATAGAAAGTAGGAGAGGAGAAGAAAAAGATGTAGAAGAGGTTCTTGAGAAATATTTTGAGATAAAAAAAGCTAAAGAACCTGCAACAATTGAAGGTGGGGATGTAGTACATTTACCAAATAGATTAATTTGTGGAATAACGCAAAGAACCAACAAAGAAGGCGTCAGACAAATGAGAGAATGGTTTGATATACAAATTGATACTATATCCAATCCTGAAATTGTTCATTTGAAAAGTTACATGAAATACCTTGGCAACAAAATTATGATTACCACAGAAGAATATTCCAACCATCCACTTCTAAAAGAACTTGAGCTGCTTATTATTCCTAAGGAAGAATACTATTCCGTTAATTGCTTAGCAATTAAGAATAATGTCGTTATGTCAAATAAGTTCTCTTCTGCTAGTAAGATCGTAAGGGGCGCAGGATTTGAGGTAATAAATCTAGAAATGAGTGAATTTGAGAAATGTCAAGCCTCTTTAACATGCTTATCTATTCTATTCTAAATCCTTTCTTAGATTTTATTAGAAATTCAAGTAGAAGACGAGGATGCATACGTTATGGTCCTTGGAGATCTTAACGATTTCGAGTACAGCGAACCCATACAAGTACTAATAGATGGTGGACTCAATGATCTAATATTCAAAGTTCATAAGAAAACCAGATATACATACAAATATCTAGGATATTCGCAAGTCTTAGATCACATACTAATTACTCCTTCTCTTGCAAAATTCTTCCATAGAATCAGGATAGTTCACTCTAATGTAGATTGGCCATTCCCTCTATTTGGTGAAGATACAATAACTGGCTTGTGTAGTTCAGATCATGACATAATTTTAGCTAGCTTTAGAATCTTTCCATATAAAATGAAGTGGAGATGGTTCTGTTAAAAACAGATAATAAGGAAAATCAATCCTTATCTTCTCTTCCCTTTTTTTATTTTGATCAGTTATTAGAAATGTAAAACTTAAGTAAAAATCAAATACATAAGTCTAAATAGTAAAATGGGCAAATTTATTTGAGTTAAATGTTCTTCAGACGTGTTATAAAGTCAATAATTGGTTTTATTACTTGCACTATTGTTGTTGTAATGTTAATACTTCTTATTTGGCCAACAATAGATTTCCAAGCTCTAATTAATCTAAATACTGATATGGCAACTAACCATGGAGCTGGAGGACACTTCTGGATTACACTTCTAATGCTGTTAGTAGTGAATATGTTTTTACCAATAAATATCCCTAATCCTATACCTTTAACTGATGAGCTCATCTCAAACTCATTTGGAAGTGGAGGTTTGTATGCTTTAATCTTAGGTATCTGGCTGATTGGAGCTTTTGCTGGTGGATTAGCTTCAAGGGGTGGATTGAGATCTGGAGCATGGTCTGCAATTCTCTCATTTCTATTCTTAGACTTCATTTTCGCAACAATGACTGCATCAATGAATCTTTCTGTAGCTGGATTACACGGTTTCACGCTTTTTATTGTTACTTTCTTATTCACAATAGTTGTGGGTTCCTTTATCTTTGTACCTGTTATTGGGTTAGCTGGAGGTATTCTTGGTGGAATATTAGGAAAAATGCTTTTTACTAAAGATAAGAAGAAAGAAGAAACCAAAGAAGAATAATTATCAATTATAATACATTATATTTGTTGATATCTTATAATCAATGCATACAGTTTTTATATTAAAATATTAATCTCTAAATGACAATCATGGGTGTTCAAAGCTTGAATGATACTATTCCTTGGGTAGAAAAATATCGTCCTGAAACCTTTGATGAATTTGTTGGTAACAGAGAGGAAGTTATTCAACTAGAGAAATGGTTGAAAACATGGAATCAACAAAGAAAAAAAGTTGTTTTGTTAGCAGGACCTGCTGGTGTAGGTAAGACAAGTGTAGTTTATTATTTGATTAAGAAATATAATTATGAGTTTATTGAGGTTAATGCAAGCGATAAAAGAAACAAAAAAGCAGTGGAAAATCTTGTAGGAAAGTCTTCTACTGAAGGAACTGTGCTACAAGGAGCAAAAGTTCGTAAATTAGTGCTAGTTGATGAAGCTGATGGTCTTTTTGGCAATCAAGATAGAGGAGGAGGTCAAGCTCTTACAAAAGCTATAGATACAGCACGAATACCTATAATCTGTACAGCAAATGATCCTTCTGCATCTTCCTTGAAATCAGCAAAGAGGAAGATGTTAGTAATCGAATTTAAGAGGTTAAATGAACAAGAAATTCTCCTCTTACTTCAGAATATCTTAAAGAAAGAGAAAATAAAAGTTAATGAAAAAACACTTCTTGATATCGTGAAGAATAGTGGAGGTGATGCTCGATCAGCGATAAATGACTTAGAAAGTATAGCATTTTGTGGTGATTTAACAGGCATCACTTTTAGTTCAAGAAACCAACAACAAAGCCTGGATGAAGCTTTAATCAAAATCTTTCAAGCTAATGATTTCGATTCAGCTAGAAGAGCAACAAACGATTTAGATGTTGAATACCGAGAGTTACTAATGTATGTTTTCGAACACGCTTATAAACAAGCAAGCGATAGTCATGAGCTTTCTAAAATGTATGAAATTATTGCAGAAGCTGATATATATCTATCTTATTGTTATAGAACACAAAATTGGACTTTTCTCAAATATTTCTTTCTGTTCATTTCCTCTGTTGGTTTAATAAAGAAATCACCATTTAAGTATACTAAATTTGGATTTCCAGGATATTGGGCATTAATGGGAAGGTTACGAGGTAAGAAGGCAAAATTAAAATCGCTTGCTTCAAAAAGTGCAAAAAAACTTCATTGTTCTGAGAATTTTTTTGGTAAAGAGATATTCCCCTATATTCGAATTATTTTCAATACAGATTCTAAAATGGCTGCAGGCATTGCAGCGTGGTTGGGGTATGATGAAGATGATATAGCTTATTTAACGAATGATTCAAAGAAATTAACAAATAGAATATTACAGTTGGCAGAAGAAGCATATTTACAAATGGCTGAAGAATGGATAAGCACTGCAAAAGTTAAACAAAAATCAACATTGTTCGATTATACAAAACCAAAAGTAAAAGAAAGTGATAAAAAGCAACTCAACGCATCTAAAAAGAAAGCCAAAAATTCCCAATCTTCTCTTGAGAAGTTTCTAGAAAAATAGCCATTAATTTTTATTGTTCGTCTTTAGTTTTAGATATCTGTTCACTAAGAGGAAAAATCATTCCCGAAGATAGTAGGAATTGTAACATCTTCTTAAAATTTGATACCCTAAAAATATCAGAATTCACTTTCTTTCGTACCATCCGATTTTGTATCAAATAATCTAGACTCTTTGATACATCTTGTTTTTTGATTCCAGTTACCTCTATAAGTTCCTCCAAACTCATTCCTTCTTCATACAAACTTAATGAAGTCGCAATAACACCAATATTCACTCTATCAATAACATCTTCTGGTAATTCAACATCAAATTCTGATTTATCTTTACTCATTTTTATCCTCATTCTTTATTTCTTCTTGTTTGAGAATCAGAGAAAAGTATGCTTCTATCAGATGCGAAGGAATGCCTATATCTTTCAATTCTTTACTAATCTCATTAACTGGTTTTTTTTCGCGTTGTTTATTATATTCAAATGCAACAAACTCCCCATACTCCCATGGATAAACTATCCAAGATTGTGTTTCTTTTATATAGTAATCAGGTTGTATGATACTGTGCTTTTTAAAATAAAGAGTAGCAGTTCTTAGCTCCTTTGGTTCCATCCGTTTTATATGTTCTACAGCTGCTTTGAGGCTTTTTCCTGAATCAGCAACATCATCTACTACTAACACTATTTTATCTTTCACATTTTCTGAAATCTCTTGAGTAATAATCGGTTCTTCTGTTGCTCGTGAAGTATTGTCATAAAATTCTATTTTGATATTAGCGGTTCTTCTATTTCCATAAAAATCAGCAAGTAAACGCGCTGGTATCCAACCACCTCTAGCTATTCCTACTATAACCTCAGGGTAAAATCCATCACTTGTTATTTTTTCAAACAAGTAGAATGTCATGTGATAGCTTTGATCCCAAGAAACAATTTCGTAGTCAACCATATCGGTTCACAAATGTTGTATAATATACAATGTTAAAAAAGATTATCAAATATGCTATCAGTAAAAACCTTTTTTAGAAAAGTTGATAACACTAAATCTAAACATTGAAATTTGAAATTTAATAGGTGAAACAAATGTCATTTATAGAACGTTTACAATTAACTCCTGAGGAGAAACAAATTTATCAACTTCTCCTTGGTAGTGGTCAACTAACAGCTTTTGAAGTAGCTCAATTCAGTAATCTAGATTATTCTAATGTTAAAACAGCGCTGGATTCTTTACTTAGTAAAGGTGCAGTGGGTTCATCAGAGGGATACATCAATAAATTCTACGTCAAAATCCCTCTTGGATATTTAGCTACTACTAGTGATAAATTGAATGAAACTATCAATCAAAATATAAGTGAGACAAAATCCTTTATTGAAAATAAAAAAAACACTTTTGAAAATCTTAGAGAATCTTTAACCTCACAATTAACAGAATCTGTTAGTAAGAAAAAAGCTGAAATAGATCAGAAGTTAAATCAGACTTCATCACAATTTCAAGCTTCTGCTCAGCAAAAGAAAGAAAACCTTTCTCAAAAGTCAACTGAACTAGCTTCTAATTGGTCTTCGATTAATAACAACCAAAAAGTATCCATACAATCCTCTGTCAAAGAAACTTTAGATTCTAATGTAGAAAACCTCAATCAAGCTAAAACATCCATTAATACAATTGTGGAAAATATAAAACAGAAAAACATTGAATCAGTTACTAATTCTGATGCAGAAATAGAACAAAATGTAGCTCAATCGATTGATAAAATTCAAGCTACTTCTCAAGCTTTAGGTCCAAAAGTAGATGAGCTTAGACAATCACTAAACGCAGATTTGGAAGGAATAGTTGAGTCATTCAAACAAAGCATAGATACTACAAAATTAGATGTTCGTGCATTTAATAGAACTCAAGCAGATAAATATCTAGGTTATTCAGAGGAAACCACAAGAAATACAGGAGAAACAATAGATGGAATTTCTGAATCAGTTACCAGTTCGCTTACAGAACTAAACAGTTCTCTTGAATTAGTTTTAGATAGTAAAATAGAAGATCTATCCCTTCAAGTACAAGAAGCATTATCTGCTTTGAATGAAAAAGTAAGTGGAATCAAAAAGAGTTTGAAAGAAGAACTATTACAACAAAAAAATGTAACAATTTCCAACACAATATCACAGATTAAAGAATCTATGGCACTTAAATATACAGACCTTCAAAACAATGAGCAAAATCAAAGAAATAATATGATTAGTGAAAGAGATATTTTCACACAGAAATTAGAAGCTCATTATACTGAAACTTTGGATAGTTACAATCAGAATATTAACACCATTAATGAGAATACTAAAACAAAATTAAATGCTTTTACAGAAGGTTTAGCAACTCAATTCAATGAATTATCAACCAATACTGAAAACAACCTGAATTTACATATACAAGCTTTCAAGGATTTATCTCAGCAACTAAATGCTACTCTCAGTGATGAATTAACAATTGGTTCAGATAGAATAAAAGAAAAATGGACTGATTTAATTGAAAAAGCAGAAGTTTTGATACAAGAAAGCGAAGCAAAAATCAATCACCATTATCAAGAAGTAAATAATCTTATTCAGACAACTAAAGATTCAGTATCTGAAGAATTAGATAATTACTTACAACAAACATTGGATTCAACAATATCAGTAACAAATGAAGTTCTTAATGTATCCAAAACAGGAATTGAAGAAGGAAAAGAACTGCTATCAGGAAACTTAAACAGTGAAATTAATGAGTCAGTGAAGTACTTTGAAGATACAGGAAGGAAATTCAACGATACAGCAAATTATCTGATTAGCGCAACAATGAAACTAAAAAACGATTTTAGAGATTTAGAAGCTACTTCAAAAGAAATTCAACTCCCTCCAATCCAAACCACATCAATAGTGGGACTAGATGCTGTCTTAGATCATATGGCAAGGATAATTAGTAGTACAAAAAGCAACGTAACAATCCTTTCACCAAAACATGATTATATACCTCTTGAAGCAGTGAAAGGTTTGCAAAGAGTAAATATTACTATGGTTACTGCATTAGATGAAGAAATAAATAAAGATTGGATAGATACTGCAGCTTCTACAGCTATAGATGTAAATGTAGAAATAAGGAAACTAAAGGGAGTAGATATTCCTCAGTTTATTGGAGTAGAGAGAGATCAAGAAGAAGTTTTAATAGCTGCTCAAGATGAAGCGACAGGAGAAGTTGTTGGGATTTTAAGCCAGTCAACATATTTTGCTAAACTTGCTTCGTTTATTATTATATCACACCATGCTAAAGGTAATTCAACAAAAATAAGATAATTTTTCTAATTATCTTTAGTTCTTTTTTTTTCTTATAACTAAAATCATATAAGATAAACATAGTTGTTGAGAAGACTTTAAAAAGAGATGTTCTCGGTAAACGTAAAAATACAAGGTGTATAGAAAAATGCCTACTGTTATAGATGCTGATTGTTGTATTGCTTGTGGAGCTTGTGTTGACATTTGTCCTGAAAATGTATATGATCTGGGTGACGTAGCAATTGTTGCAAGAAAAGAAGATTGCACAGATTGTGGTCTTTGCATAGACGAATGTCCAAATGAATGTATTGACTTCGAATAATACTTTCATTTATTTTTCTTCTTTTTCTCACTTTCTCTCCCACAGTTAATATTTTAAACATTCTTTCAGAAAATTAACAGTCTTTCTGAAGTAATCTACATGTTTATTTACTGAATTTTTATTTTAGAAATGATGGAAGTATTAACATGCGTTTATCTTAAAACTCTTTCACAAGTTGATGGTGAGAATTCTCGTTCAACACTTCTAATTGATGTAAATGGACAAAATTATAACTTAAACCTCTGGAATCCTTGGAATGAAATAGTAGACTATCTTCAACCATATACGACTCTTAAATTATATGGTGTTAAAAGAATCTCTGAAAAAAACTCAACCTATTTCTCAACAGATTCAAATACAATTGTTGTTGCAGATCCTGATATTCTTATAAACGCAACAGCGATTAATAATGTCTCATACTGCTCTCGGAGTTATTATCTAAGTGAAATAATTGGTGAATCTATTTCTCCTTATATTGCAGTAAGAGGTTCAATTATTCACGACTGTTTAAGTTCTGCTCTTGTAAACAACACGAAACCTTCAGAGAATTTATCGCAAGTTTTAGATGTTTTTTCTCTTCAGTATGAGAATTTTGGTTACTCAAAAGAAGATGTGTATAAAGAATTACGATAAATGGCAGAATGTCTTGATCCTTTTGTGGAAAATCTCTCGGGGAACTCCCTTCCAGAAACACTATTTTTGTCTCCTGATTTTGGAATAAGAGGAAGAATTGATCTTTTAAATAATGGGCATATTTTTGAATTGAAAACAGGTAAAATTTCTGAAAGTAATGATGCGCGTCCTTCGGATATAAGACAAGTTGCATTATACCGATATGGTCTAGGAGATTATACTGAAGATAAGAATCCTGAAAAAGGATCTATCATCTATGTGGGGACTAACAAGGTTGTAAGAAAAGTAGTAGAACCAAATTGGAAAATGCTAAAATACGCTATAGAAAAAAGGAACATCGCATATATAATCTCACATCAAGGCTATGTTCCTCTTATACATCCTGAATCTGCAAGAAAAAAATGTCAAAGATGTTCAATGAAGCACTTTTGTTATATTGTGTGCGCAGGTTTAAATCAGCAACGAAACTGTTCTAAATGCCCACATAATGAACTCTGTACACAACAGAATCTTCCAGAATCATATCAAGAATATTTCAACCGATTTTCAAGATGGATAAGAGAAGAGAAAAATGAATCAAAAAGAAATTTCTCTGATTTATGGAATTTGAACGTTAATCAAAGGGTAGAAAAAGGAAAAACAATTCAAAATATGATTCTTGAAAATGAACTAAATGAAAATGGAAACACTAAATTACTTTTCTCTTGTGATAACAGATCGGAAATTCGCGAAGGAGACATTGTCGTATTAAGTGATGGTAAAGTTCTTCAAGGACCTGTAACTACAGGTGTTGTTTCATCTGTATCGAACACATCAATAGAGGTAGACACTAGAACAATAGGAGATAAAATGTCTGTTCTGGATTTATATTCGATTGATGTAGGTTTTAGAAGACAACAGAGAGGTTTGTTTAATCTTGTTTTCAGAAAGAAGCATTTTAGAGATTTAATTATTGAAGAAAAACCTTCGCTTATTGATGTAATTGAGGGAGATTTTATTCAAAATAATCAATCTCAAAATAAATCTATAGAGAAGATATTGGGTACTCAAAATTATTGTCTGATTCAAGGTCCTGCTGGAACAGGTAAAACCCATGTTATTGCGAAAGCTGCCATTATACTAGCTGAAAAGGGGGAAAAAGTTTTACTAACAGCATTTACAAATCGGGCAGTTGATAATATTTGTTTATATCTATTAAGAAACAATTATCATAATTTCATTAGATTAGGTTCTTCTCATTCTATTCTCAGAGAAATCAGAGATTATACACTTAGTGAATATAAAGAAAGAAACAAAGAAAAATCCTTGCTAAGTATTTTAGAGGATTTTCCAATAATAGTAGCTACTACTTCAACAATTTCTAATCCTGTATTCGAGAAAATAGGAACTCAGACAATTATAATTGATGAA
>JAEOTG010000231.1 GCA_016839985.1 Candidatus Heimdallarchaeota archaeon
TAGTTTATAAAGAAATGAAGTTAAATCAATGTAAAAGGCTTTTAGCTTGAAAAGATACCCGTGTAACCCATAACAACGTTTATGAATACAATTCTCACATAGTCATGTGTATATTTGATAGGTGAACTATCCGCAGAATCCATATTTGGTGTCTAATTAATGTCATCAGAACAAGAAATAGCAATAATCTGCGTGGGGTGTAGAGTAAGTCCCTTCCTTGAGGAAATACTGAATAAAGAAATAATTCCCTTTTCGATTATAACCAACAACTCGATGGACTTTCAGATTCACCACGCTGACCCGTCCAAAATCCTAAACTATAGTTTAGAGTTTACAAATGTAATTGAGATTATTGCGAAACAGAGTATGGATTCTTTAGCAGTTTTTGAAACTTTAGGACAATTTTTTGAGTTTTACAATCCACTTCATCTGTCGACCTTAAATTATCTAATTTCAAAGTATGCAACAAACGTTAAACCAGAGACAAAAGATTACTTAACAGCGTGGAAACAAATCTCAAATGCAATTTTTGAGGAGGAGTTCATTTTCCCACTATTTGAGGAAACCAGGATTATGCATGTTAAAGAAGGAGATGTTGAGGTTCCTGTTCGTCAATTCCTTATTTCCAATGAGCTAGAACTGAAAAAAGCAAATACAAAAAATAACAATAAAACCAAAGAAATAAAAGATGTTGAAATTACAGGAATAATAGACTTAGACGCAATAGATAAGATGAAAGTATGCCATGAAGCAACAAAAAGGATTGTTTCAGCTTCTGGCGTCATAATTATACCGACAGACATTGTATCCATGTTTGTTGTTTTACAATCTTCAGCATTTAGAGATGCTTTACAAAAAACATCTGGTGAAATCGCTTTTGTATCCCCTTTCTGGCCTGGAAATGAAATTACTCAATTAGAACAGACTATTTTACAAAAAATTGAATTTGAACCTAATCTTGAAAACCTTGTAAGTCTGATGGAAGAATCAGTTGACACTGTTATAATTGATGAGAAAAACATGGATCTTGTTCCAAAACTAAGAGAATCTGGTATAACTGTAATTGTTGAAGATTTATCTCCTAAAAATCAAAAAACTGAAGAATTTCTTGATACTATATTGAAATCAATAGAATTATCATTAGAAACAATTCAAGTGGAACCAAAAAAAACTATTGAAGGATTAGGAGAAAAGTTGGTCAATCTTTTCAGAGTAAAAGAACCAAAGAAAGAAGAAAAAGAATCTGAAGAAGTGATTAGTATTGATGAAGTTTCAAAAGAAGTTGAGACCTTATTAGTAGAACAATATATAGATGAAGCATTACCTGATAAAAAAGATGAACCAACTATTTTGATTGAAGAAGACTCTGAAAGTGAAGTTGAGTCTCTTACAGATGAGTTTGAAATGGAAGTTATAGATACAGAAACAACAACTATACCAACACCTCCGCCAAAAAAAGACCAAAAAGAACCAAGTGAAATCATTTTCTCTAAAGCTGAGAATCAATTTGCTTTACCTGGTATTGAACAGATTACTCAGTTTGAACTAGAAGATTTAGATTCATTAGATGTTGATGAGCATATAATATCTTCATTTATTGATAGAGCGATAGCTTCAGATGCTGCTGCAGGAGTTGAAGTTGTGTTTTCAGATTTACTCTCTTTGCATAATAATCCATTCTTAATAGACAAAATATATCAAATGATGATGAAGAAATTATTTACATTGAGAGAGAGAAATCCTGAAGAGAAAATAGCTACTATAATTACTTATCTTTCAGCTCATAAGCCGGAATTTTACACAGAAAGATTAAACGAACTATTAGAAAAAACAATTAATACAAAAGAAGAGAAAGAATTCTACCAGAATGTTAGAACTGCAGCTTTAGTTGTGAAAAGCTCATTATTAGTTGCAAAATTCACAGTTGAAAGTTTCATCTTGAAATATATAGAAACTGATGATATCTATTTAGAAAATAAACTCAGAAGACTTGTGAATGTTTTTGCAGTAACTGACGTCGAATTACAAAATCTTGTTACTAGAGTTTTAATCAAAATATATGGTTCTGAAGCTGAAAAAGAAGAACCAAATAAGCAATTACTAGAAAGAATAATTCTATTTCTATCAATGTTTGATGGTTTTTCTGTTGGAATCTCTCTAATTATGTGCGATTCATTAAAAACGATTGAAGATTTTATTACTCAACTGTCTGATTTACACCTTAGTGATTCATTTAAAACGATTGTTCAGAACATACTCAATACATATAAAGATGGAACTTACGAACAATTGCTAGATTCTTTAGAAGGAAGAATAATTCCAGAAACTGTTGAATATGAGATGACTAAACGAAAATATATAGTAAGTCTTTCAAAAGTTGGATCCATCCCTCTAGAACTGTTCGCAGAAAGAATTGGTCATCCAATTGAAAAAACAGAGAAAATAATTTATGACATGATTCTTAAAGAAGAAATTTCTGCAAGAATAGAACTTCTGGATGGACGATTGTATATAGTTAAGGAAGAGATTGAAGAAGAAGTGAAGGATGAAGTCGAGGAAGAAGTGAAGGATGAAGTCGTGGAAGAAGTGAAGGAAGCAGAGATAGAGGTTAAGGATGAAATAGAAGAGGACATTAAGGAAGAATCAGATGCAGAACCAAGTTTTAAATGTCCAAACTGTGATAAATCATTCAAAACCTCACGCGGATTAAAAATGCATATAAATAGAATGCATAAAGAAGAGTCTTAATTTTAGATATATTTTTTACTTATAATTTCTAATTTCTTGTATGGTAAAAATACAAGTTGCGGTTATTGGTTTTGGAGATTTATCAGAAAATCAAGATCTTAGTAGAATGACAGAAAAATTAGGTCAGTTATTAATTGATAATGATTATAGGATTTTATGTGGAGGTTTAGGGGGTGTCATGAGTTCAATATGTAAAGGAGCAAAAGAATCTTCGAATTATAAAGAAGGAATGACTATTGGAATAATTCCCTCTTTAGATGCTTCTTCAACAAATCCATACATAGACATTAAAATAGCTACAGGTATATCTTATTCAAGAAATCAGATTATAATTGCATCTTCTGATATCGTTATCTCAATTGGTGGAGGAGCAGGTACTCTTTCTGAATTGGCATTCGCGTGGCAAATGAATAAAAAAATAATTTCACTTTCAACATCAGGTGGATGGTCTGAGAAACTAGCTGGGAAAAAACTCGATAATAAGAGATCAGATAAGATTTATGAAGCAAAAAATGAAGAAGAAGCAATTTCTCTCATCTCTAAGCTTTTATCCTAACAACAATAAATTTTAAAGTAAATCTACATTACTAAGAACATGCGTATTTGTTTGTTCAAACTAGAGGATGTTGGACCTAATTTAGTAAATATGGTAGCAGACAAAAATGTAGAATTTGATGAAACTGTAATTGAAAAATTTCAATTTTCAGGTTCAATTACTTACTCTCTAGTTTTTCAAGGTATGATTACAATTGATGATTTGTCTTCAGAATTATATGGACCTTTTCCTTTTGCTTTTTCTTCTGGTTTTGTTCAATATGCGTTTTCTTTTATTGCTGAAGATAAAAAAATGAAAGATAAAAGAATGAAAAGTAAAACATTAGGATTAATCTTGATGTTAGTACCTGAAATGGTTTCAAAAATAGATGATTTTCGTGAAGAACTAGCTAAAATTCTTCTTTATAAATTTCATAATGTCTATAAAATTGAAGAAGTTAACAAAGCTTTCTTAAGCGAAATTATAAAATCATATAACAAAATCGTAACAGAATTACTTAGTTCTCAACAAGCAAGTACATTGTCAGAACAAATAATAGATTTTTTGATTGTAAAAGAAGATACTAAAAAACAAAAAAAGCAAAAGAACCTAGCAATAATCTATCCAAAAGAATACATAAATTTAGTAAAAACTTATTATTCTTCATTTCTCTCATCGCTTCCTTATAAGGAAACTAATTATGATGAAAACAAAGCAATGATTAAAACTGCAAATTATTCTTTTCATTTCAGAAGAGATATTCATGCAGATGAAGATTTCATAAATTCTCAAGAAGCTTTAATATTCTTAGTTGACGTAGGTGTCAAAAAATATAAACCAATATTTGACTTACTTTCAAATCTGAAATCTAAGCTAAAAATTGCACTTGTTGTTTCTTTACCCGATAATATAGAAAAAGCAAGTACTTCTTATGCAAAATTCTTCACAGGACTTCAACGATATATTGCTGGACTACCATTTTTCTCAGCAAGTTTCACTTCTACATATGAATTTAAGTCAAAGATGTTAGAAGCGATTTTTTGGACAATTTCTCCATTAGAAATATGAAATAGAAAGGATTTGATACTTACAATTCTATTTTTTCTATTAGATTTTTTTCTATTACTTCTTTTTTGATTGAAACTCCAATACCAGGGAGTTTCAAAGGTACATCTAGTGTTCCATTCTCTGTTAGCTCGAAAATTGGATCTATTAGATAATTTGTGTAATATCTTGCGCTTTCACTAATGTCATTTGGTAATGTAAAAGTTGACAAACTAGCTACAGCGACATTTTTTGCTCTCCCTATTCCTGTTTCGAGCATACCACCACACCATAAAGGTATTTTAAGAAAATCAGCTAATTCGTGAATTTTTAATGTTTCAGTGATTCCTCCCACTCTTGCTGGTTTTACATTTATGATTTTGCATGCATCATACTCAATAGCTACTCTAGCATCATCAACTGATTTTATTGATTCATCTAAACAAAGTGGAGTGACTAACTTCTTTTGAAGTTTGACATGATCCATAATATCATAGCTTTGGAGAGGTTGTTCTATCATCATTAAATTACATTTATCTAAAGCTAAGAAAATGTCTTCATCTTTTAATCTATACGCGCTATTCGCATCAACCATTAATTGCAAATCAGGGTACAAATCCCTTATTTTTTTAACTATTTCAACATCCCAACCTGGTTCGATTTTTATCTTGACTCTTTTGTATTTCTGTTCAATTGCATTTTGAATCTTTTTTAATA
>JAEOTG010000232.1 GCA_016839985.1 Candidatus Heimdallarchaeota archaeon
ATTCTCATTAAAATCACTAATTATTTTTATCAATTTTCAGGAATTTAAAAGCTAGTGTTTGACAAAAAAAGAGTAGAATGTTTGTTTGAGCTAAATCTATATGATTATAGAGATATCTGGAAAAATAACAAACTTTAAATTTATTAATTTAAAGATTCAACTGAATCTCGAATGCCTTCAAACGTAGGAACAATCTTTAAAGTCGTTCTCATTGGGGACGGAGCTGTTGGTAAAACAAGTTTGAGAAGAAATTATTTAGGCAAGAGTTTTCGAGAAAACTATCTCATGACTATAGGTGCAGATTTTTCTGTCAAACAAGTTCCCTACGAGGATTATGTCGTTAATCTTCAAATTTGGGATTTAGCTGGACAACCACGATTTAGTGAAGTTCGTGGAGCTTATTATCAAAACTGTTACGGTGCTATAGTTGTTTTTGATGTAACCAGACCTAACACATTTTCAAACATAGATTTCTGGATAAATGAACTGATTAAATACAATGATAACAAACTTGTTCCTATGATAATTGTTGGTAATAAATCTGATCTTCGAGGAACTACACCCACAGAGATACAAGTAGATAGAGATTCTGCTATAGCTTATGCAACAACACTTAGTGAATGGGGGAGTTTGAAAATTGATTATATTGAAACATCTGCATTATCAGGTCAAAATGTTAGCTCTGCTTTTGAAAGATTGATAGATAGAATCTACTATCGTTTAGGATATTAAGAAAAGAAGTAATTTTCAGGGTATTTTATAGTAAACAGAATCTTTTGTTCTTGATTCTTTTAGAATTTTAACTATAGTATAAACAATATTTAATGCTGCAGCTGTACACACAGTTCCTAGAATTAAAGCTAAAAATGGAAGTTGTACTGTAGCCATAATTTACACCTTTAATGCAATTAATATAATGGAAAGAGGTTCTATAAAAAATCTAAGTGTAAGAAAAAACTATTCTCTCGTTAACCTTAAAAGAGTTTTAAAACATAGTATTATGATGAAATTTTGCTATATCAAAAGATTTGGTATAATTTCAGTACTGATATTATCCATAATAGGACTAGTTTTTTTGAATGCACATTCTGGAACCATTTATTCAAACCAAACAACCAATAGCTTAGTTGCTAATTGGTCTTTTGATGAAGGTTCTGGGACATTTGCTTATGATTCTACTTCAAATGAAAACAATGGATTAGTTGTGGGAGCTAACTATGTTGAAGAAGGAATTAAAGATTATGGATTATATTTTGATGGAATTGATGATTATGTTAGAATCAATGATTCAAATAGTTTAGATGTAAATAATGCATTCACTTTGGATGCATGGATAAAAGCTGAAGAGTTTTTTGGAGATGGAGGAAGCAGTGGAAATCCTATTTTAGCAAAATGGCAAATGTGGCCAATTGGACAATTTCTCTTTTCAGCATATTCAGGTGGTAGTTTAGTACTTTTTATTACAGATGGTTCATCTGTTTCTTCTTTTAGAGCGTATAATGTCTTATTGCCAAATATTTGGTACTATCTAGCAGCAACTTGGAATGGAAGTTTTGTCAAATTCTATCTAAATGGTAGCGTAATTAAAGAAAGTTACTCATTTGTTTCCCAATTATTTTCTGATGAGTATAATACAGATTATGTGCAAATAGGACACGATACGGGAGGAGAAGGTTGGTGGTTTAAAGGTTTTATAGATGAAGTTTGCATTCATAATATTTCTTTATCAGATGAACAGACTCAAGAAAAATTCAGAATTATATCAGAGAACGATTGTAATTGTACAATTATAGAAACAGAAACAGTTACAGAGACATTAATACTTTCATCATCGTTGATGTCAACTTCTGCTGCTATATTGTTTTTACTCTCTATTACTATGTCTCTAAAGAAGAAAAAACAAAAAGAAAGATAAGAAGAAATTAAAGAAATAAAGAATCATCTTTTTGTTGAGATTTCCAAGCATATATTGGTAATTCGCAAACTTTCTTGAATCCATATTTTGCTGCTATTGGTGCAGAAGTTGCTTCTAATGCTTGAATAATTAAATGATTAAATCCATCTCTTTTAGCTTGATCATACCTTAATTTCAACATACTAGAGTAAATTCCTTTCTTTCTGTATTCTGGCAGTGTTGCTGCTCCACTTAATCGAGCTACATCTGTATCAGGAACATATGTGATTGCACTAAATGCTACAGGTTTTCCTTCTTCTTTTTCATAAGCTATGTAAAGTGTGTAATCCAAATTCCTTGAACTTTCAATGTTTAGCAAGTACACATCTCCTGCTCCCACAGGAAAGCCATAAGCTTTCTCTCCCATTCTAAGCATTTCCTTTTCTTTCAGAATATCAATTGCTTCATTTTTGAAATATGATTTAAAATCGAATTCTTCTACCACTTTTATAACCATTTCTTCTTCAATTGGTCTTTTCATCCCCCATACAGGAATCTCTATTTTAAAACCAAATTCTTCTAGTTTCTCAGCTAAGTTTGATGGTTTAGTTTGTGGTGAATATACCCACCCAACAGATTTTACTCCATATTGCATGAAATCATTTATGACTTCTTGAATAGTTTTTTCAACTAATTCTTCAGGAATTCTTGCAATTCCAACTTTGTTTGACTCCACATGATCTATAGTAGGAGTAATATATCCTCTAAGATATTCATGTTGATATTTTTCCATCACGCCTTCTATTCCTGGAGACATAAACATTGAATATTCAATAGCATCAAGAAGTTCTTTTTCTTCATTAATCATAATAACTTAGCTAAAATATCTGATAATAAGTTTTTCTTGAAAAATTTGATTGGAGGCTGTTACTTCCATCTCTTTTTTGGGTAACGTCAGTCCCTGTGATTCCCATCACTCTGTAGAATGAAACTAGAGAGGCTAGAACGAATCGATGATTCGAAAGAAGATTAATTTTACCAAAAAAACAATTTTTTTTAAAAAAAATAAAAGAAAAATAAAAAAGAAAAAAAGGAAGGATTTATGCTAAACCAATCTTAGCAACTATCTTCTTAAAGCCTTCAGCTCTTAATCCGTATCTGGCGATTTCAACGAAGATACAGAGTCCTAACGTGAATCCAAGGATTAATCCCCAATCAGTTCCAGTCATTAAGTAGAAACCAAGTCCTTTCTCTGTTTTGAATCCTGTAAATACTGCTTGCAATGGAGGGATAAAGACCACACCTAATAGAAGAATCCATGACAGTATTACGGCACCATTTAAGAAATTATTCTTAAGAGGTTTAGACTTCAAAAGTGATGTATCATTATCATTCCTTGCTATGAATACGAACCAGAGTTCAAAGGATAAAGTTGCAGTAAATGCTAATAACTGAGCATAAGCAACTTTTGCATCATGGAATTGTTCAGGAGTTAAAGTAAGTCCATTAGTCGCTGCCCAATTTGTAATAACTTGATCACCTATACCGAGGAAACCTACTAAGAAAATACTTACTGAAGCAATTAGCGCAACAACACCTGCAACAGAAGCGAAGACATACATATCACGTACAAAGGAAGATTGTTTACCTCGTGGAGGACGTTTCATAAGTTCAGGATCATAAGGATCAAAAGAAAGTGCTAGCGCGGGTAAAGCATCTGTTAAGAGATTAAGGAAAAGAATTTGTAAAGGTAGGAAAGGCAATTCTCGGAAAAGAGCATAGATAATTAAAACAGCGAAAATTTCATCGAAATTACAACTAAGGAGATAACGAATAAACTTCTTCATGTTCTCGAAAATATTTCTTCCTTGTTCGACAGCTGTGACAATAGTATTGAACGCATCATCAGTGATAACCATGTCGGAAACTTCCTTAGTTACATCGGTCCCGGTGATCCCCATAGCGACTCCAATATCGGCTTTTTTGATAGCTGGGGCGTCGTTAACGCCATCTCC
>JAEOTG010000233.1 GCA_016839985.1 Candidatus Heimdallarchaeota archaeon
TTGAGATTGTTTTTATTTTTTCTATGGCTGGTTTATCAAAAGCTAAAGTAAAAGCTAGGGTTTGGAAAGATAAAATAGTTGAGAAGAAAGAAAAGAAGAAAAAAGAAGAAAAACCTGCTGAACCAGTACCAGCTAAACCCGCTGAAGAAACAAAACCAGAAGAAAAGAAAGAAGAGGCTAAGCAAGAGGAAAAGAAAGAAGAACCTAAATCAGAAGAGAAGAAAGAGGAGAAAGCTCCAGAACAACCAAAAGAAAAACCACCTGAAGAAACAAAACCAGAAGAAAAGAAAGAAGAGGCTAAACCTGAAGAAACAAAACCAGAAGAAAAGAAAGAAGAGGCTAAACCTGAAGAAACAAAACCAGAAAAGGCAGATGAAAAGAAATGAAACACAAGTCAACAAAACAGTGGGAAATTATGAAAGTTGAAGGAAATAAATTGAATATATCTAAAAAACAATGTCCAAGATGTGGTGCTGGAACTTACATGGCTTCACATAAAGAAAAAAATGGTAGGATTAGGTATTATTGTGGCAAATGTCATATGACTGAGTGGGAAAAGGCTTAGATTCTTTCGATTATTACTGATGATAATTCAACTGTTTTTATTTTTGATTTCTTACCTGCTTCATGTAAACAACTTGAACACATGGGACAGGATGTTATTATAAATTTAGCTTTGGTTTCTTTTGCTTGATTCACTCTTTCTTTTGCAACTTCTTCAGACAATTCAGAATAATTTGACCTTACTCCTCCACCCCCTCCACAACAAAACGCATCTTTTTTATTGAATTTCATTTCAACTATGCTATAACCTAATGTCTTTAATATCTCTCTAGGTTCGTCATAGACTTCACAATGTCTTCCAAGGTGGCAAGGATCGTGATAAGTGACTTTAACAGGTTTATTTATTTTTTTCAATTTGAGCTTTCCTTCTTTTATTGCACTCCAAATTGTTTGAGTTATGTGTTCAACTTCTATATCAAATTCTTTTACAACTTTAGGATATTCTAATTTGAAAGTCTTAAAACAAGCAGGACAAGGGGTTATTATTTTTTTAACTCCATGTTCTTTGAATATTTTGTAATTTTTCAACGCTAAAGTTTCGAAATCATCCAAATATCCAGCATTAAAAACAGGAGAGCCACAGCATACTTCTAAATCCTTTAATTTAATAAATTCTATTCCACATTTTCTCAAAATTTTTTCATAGTTTTCTTGGAGATTTTTCAATACAAATTTTTCCATACATCCTGGATAAAATAGAACGTTTCCTCCCATCAATTTATCAAACAAACCCATCATATCAACTCCAAGAGCATTACTATTCCTAAAATAATCATGAATAAACCTGAAATTAATTTCATGTATTTTCTCTTACTCACTCTCCATTTCTCTAGTTTTTCAGCACTACCACCTTTGTAAACTAAACCAAGAATTACGAAAAGAGGTAGAACAAAAATGAAGTTGTAGAATAGTAGATAAGGTATTGCACTCATTCTTGTCATGTTATTTGCTAACAAACTTAGGATAGCCAAATAAACTCCGCCAGTACATGGCAATTCAAACATTGAAACCAAAAATCCTAAAACTATTGCTGCAGGTAATGATGCTCTATGAATATACTTTTCAATTAATGGTTTCTTTGATTTAGGAATTTCTAGACTGAATCCTTTACCATAAAAAAAGAAGTCTTTTACATTAATTATTCCAGCAATAATAGCGATTACTGCCGCAACTCTATAAAGTATTACACTAACGCCAGTTGTTTCAACGGCTGCAAATAAACCTAAACCTGCTAAAAAATAAGTGATGAAAACCATGCTTATGTAAGCAAGACCTATGAAAAGGGTCTTTTTCCTGATTCCCAAGGCTATTAGATAAGTTAACATAAAAATTAATACAGCGAAAGCACAAGGGTTTACTGAATCAATCAAAGCTGCTGATATTATTATGGGTATTGTTAATTCTGCTTTAGATACAACTGCATCTTTAACTTTTTCTGCAGGGCAAGTACAATTCAAGTCATTACATTGGTTAATTTCATCTTCTAAATTATCTCTTATTGGATCAACACCGATCAAAAACTTATCGCCTATGAAAACAATAGGAACTAATTTTTCATCCAAACAATAAACATCACAAAATTTGAAGAAAAGATCTCTATTAGTGTCATTATACCATATCTCTAGTTTATGGAAGTGAGTATCAGGATATTTAGATTCTAAATCATCTATGTATGGCTTAATTTCTTTACATGATAGACAATCTTTACCGTAGAAATAATAAACACAGGTTTCATTTTCCATAACTCCGCATTCTGAATCTATACATTGAGACTTGACTAGTGAAAGTATTATTAATGAAGCAAGGAAAAATGAAAGCATTAAATAGATTTTTTTCATTTGATCACCTAACAACAGAATAACTCCTTTGGAATCTTCCCATCTTTTACTTCTTCCCCAAATGGATTTCCCATAGCTCTTATATTTTCCATCATTTTTTCATTTACTGGTGTTTCATGCCCCTTTTTAATAGACATTTTTCTCAGTTTTCTGACTAGTTCTGGAATATCAATTTCTAGTGGACAATTTTCTTTACATAATTTACAGGTTGTACAAAAGTATAAACCACTATCAAAAGCCTTTTTTACACCTTCCTGGAATAAAGTCATACCAATACCACGACCCCCAATGTAGTGAAAACCATATTTATCAAAAACTTGTCTGTAGATAGGACAGAAATAAAGACAGGATCCGCAGTTAATACAATGAAGAAGTTCACCAAATCCTTGTTTGATTATTTCACTTCTACCATTATCGACCAATATTAAAATAACTTCTTTAGTTCCTTGTGCACCATAAACTAATTCTTTTTGAACATCAGCTGTCTTACTTGGTGATGAGATAACATTTATGTAGGTTGGCAGAGTTGCTCCAGTTCCCCAAACTGCACACGCCTGACAAATAGTCATTGCATCCTGATAAGTTGGGACAATTTTATCTATTCCTGTGACTATAATGTGTTTTTTTGGGATTCTTGAAACAAGTGAAATATTACCTTCATTTTCTAAGATAAAAATAGCACCATCTGAAGAAATAACATTAGCTCCAGTCAATCCAATATTAGCGTTCAAAATCTTTTTTCTTAAAAATTTGTTTATCCATTCAACAATTTTTTCAGGGTTATTTTCTACTTTATCCTTATACTTTTCTTTAATTTCTTTGGCAATTTTTTCAATAGGAATATGTAAAGCAGGAGTAACAGGGTGACTAGCTTGATCAGAGCATAATTGAAGTATGAAATCTCCACAATCTGTTTCTATTACTTCATTCCTACCTTTAAATTTCTCTAATAGACCTATTTCTTCGACTGTGTTTGATTTTGATTTAACTAAAGTTTCTTTCTTTGGTATGTGTTTTAAAGCTATATCACAGGCTTCCTTTGCGTCTTTTGCTATGAAAACTTGTATTTTTTGTTCTTTTAAGTTAGCTATTGCCTTTTTCTTTAAATCATCAAGATTTGATATCGAGTATTCCTTTATTTTTTTTAGCTGTTCTTTCAAGGCCTTTTCGTCTATTTTTTTAAGAGCTTGACTTCTGTTAGAGGTATAATTAGCAAAGGCTGTTTTGAATGCCTTTTTACCCGTTTTAGTTCTTTCAGATGTTAAAGTTTTCTTTAAGTCCAAATTTACCACTATTTTAAATTAATTTTAATAAGGTATAACCGTATTTAAATGTTAAATGAAACGAAAAACATATGTAATTTTAACTTTATGTTATGTTGTTTTAATTTTTATACTTTCTTCTTTTCAGTTATCGTCTTCCGTGGCTGAAGGCGGTGATAAAACACTCCATGTGATTGAGTATTCTATTCTTGGATTTTTGACTTTAGGTTGTTTTAAGAATCGAAAATTATTACCAGTTTTAATTTTAGCATTTATGATTTCATCCTTATATGGAATTTCTGATGAAATACATCAATATTTTGTTCCCGGGAGAGAATTCAGTTATCTTGATATTTTAGCTAATACAATTGGTTCTTTTCTTGGCGTTTTAATAAGTCATCAATTATATCGAAAAAATCTAATAACTTAATGAAATTTGATCTTCATCTTCATCAAACGATTTTGCTTTAATTTCGCCTAATTCAAAAATTCTTACGTTAAGATCTAAATATTTTTCAGGGATTATTTCTTCAATTCCTTCCAAAACAAACTCTCTTTTTAATGGTATCAATCCTTTAGCTATAGAATAACCCAACATGTAGATATTGCTTGGAATTATACTTCCAATTTGTTTTTTCACTATTTCAGAAGCGTTTAATAATATTACATTAGTTGAGAAGTGTTTCAAATTTTCTACGATTTTTTTAAGAGGAGGATATTTTTCTTTTAATATTGGAACTGAAATTGGGACTATTTTATAATTGTTAACAAGGAAAGTAGTCTTATTTTCTTTTGATCCAAAATAACAAGCTCTCAATGCTTCTAATGGTTCCAGGCTGATGATAAGATGTGCTTCACCTTCCATTACTAAAGGAGAATATATTTTTTTTCCAAATCTTATGTGACATGGTACAGAACCGCCTCTTTGTGCCAGTCCATGTAATTCTGATGTTTTTACATTATATCCTTGTCTTAGAGCAGATTCAGCAATAATTCTCATCATTGTAAGAATTCCTTGACCTCCCACTCCTATTGTAATCATGTTGAATTCTTTCATTTCTTCTTCACCCTTTTAATTCCTATCGCACGAATCGCTTTGTAAGGACATACTTGGACACAAACACCACAACCCGCACATAGATTCTTGTCAATCATCATCTTATTACCTTCTTTATAGAACGCAGGACATCCGAAACGATAAAGACAAGTACCACATTTCTTACATTTTTTCTGTCTTATCTCAAACTTAGGAATCTTAACTCCAGCCCTTCTCATTTTTCTAATCGTGAGTAATCTACATTCTCTTTTAGAAACTATTACAGAAACTTCAGATTTTCGAATAAATTTTCTTATAGTTTTAATCATTTTCTTTAAGTTGTATGAGTCAATCACTTCTACATTCTTGACCTTACATGCCTTTGCTATATCTTCTATTCTAATTTCTTTTGTGATATCACCCATTCCAGTTTTCCCCATTCCAGGGTGAGGTTGATGACCAGTCATAGCAGTTATCCTGTTATCTAAGGCAATAATCAAAGGATTAGATCTATTGTACACAGTATTAACCAATCCAGGAATACCACCATGGAAGAAAGTTGAATCTCCTATAAATGCGATAGCCTTTTGGAATGTGGTCTTTTTAATTCCATGAATGACACCTTCACTTGCACCCATTGAAAACATAAAGTCTTGACAATTATTTGGTGGAAGCATACCAAGGATATAACAACCAACATCTCCTCCAAATATTGTGTCCTTTCCAGCTCCTATCTTTGCAGCCCAGAAAGTAGCTCTATGAGGACAACCTGCACATAAAACTGGTGGCCTTTTAGGTATTTTTAGTTCTTTGTATTTTTTTGAGTGAGATTCTAAATTAATTTTAAGTTTTTTTCCAGTTATTTTTCCAATCGCTGATATCAAAATCTCTTCATCATACTCTCCAGACTTTGGTAAATAACCATTCTTTCCAAATACCTTTAATCTAGGATTAACATCTTTTGCTAGTCTGTTTACAGTTTCTTCTAATATTGGTTCTAATTCTTCAACTACTAGAACAGACTTGAATCTTTTTATGAAATTCTTTATTTTCTTTTCTGGATAAGGATATGTTAAACTTAATTTCAATACAGGTAGTCTAATTTTCAAATCATCCATTGCATCCATTACATAACCATAAGAAACACCAGAAACAATTATACCAAATTTACTTTTGACCCTTTGGTTAACAATAAAGTTAATTTTACTTTTCTCTGAGATTTCTCTAATTTTTTCAATTTTTTTAAGAAGTTCTTCATGCATTTTCATTGTCTTAGGTGGAAGAGTGTTGAATTTATCCAAGTCTTTTTTGAAAAAACCTTTTGTCTTTCCTTTCATAATGTAGTTTAATTTCACTATGCCTCTTCCATGACTAACTCTTGTTGTTGTTCTGATAAAGATAGGAAGTTTAAATTTCTCTGATAAGTAAAATGCAGTCTTTACAAAATCTTTACACTCTTGAGAATCTGATGGTTCAAGCATTGGTATATGTCCGAGTCTAGCATAATATCTTGTATCTTGTTCACTTTGAGCACTACTCCAACAGTTTGGATCATCAGCAACCATAATAACTAATCCAGCTCTAGTACCCACAAAA
>JAEOTG010000033.1 GCA_016839985.1 Candidatus Heimdallarchaeota archaeon
AGCGCGATATAAGAATTTAAACCAATATAACTATTAGCTAGCACAGAAAATTCTCTTGATAGTTCCTCCCCAGAATTTATTTGATCAATCTCAAAGGATTTTACAATTAGTATATCTGTTGGGTTCCAGAGATAATTAAATTTGATATTAATTATATCAACATGAATATCATAAGCGTCAATAGAACCATAATTACTTATGTTCAGGTTAAATGTTACTATATCTCCAACTCTATAATTTGACTGTTCAGTATTTAGAGAGCTTTCTAAAACTGCTTCATCATCCCCTATTTGAAGATTAATGCCATTGGTTAAACCAAAAAATTCCATTCCATTAACATCATAGTAAAGGTATCTATTTCCAAGTGAGATAAATGCGTCTAAACTTGGTTCAAAAATGCTTAGAAACCTTCCAGCGTTATTAAGTGCTGCAAATAATGTAATCATTAGCGTCTGGTAATCGCTTTCAGATGTTTGAAATACTGCATATTCATCTTGTCCTTCAAATTCTGTAAAAATAGAAAATGCGCCAAAGATGTCACTAGATGTTGGAATATCGTTTATGGTCCAAGATAAATCAACACTTTCATTAATTCCAAGATAAGGAATTTCACATTCTAAATATCCTCTAAAAGTTTTTTCAATATAAGAGAAATTTGAAGAACTATAATTAAACAAAGTTTTATTGTCATAGAATTCAGGAAATGCAATGGTATAGGCATCCTCAACAGCAAGTGCAAGTTGTTCTTTTATAAATGGTATTTGGCTGAATAATCCTATTATATTAGAACTATAAGCATCCAGAATAGGTTGGATTCGTGCATAAACTGCATTGTATAAATCAGATGAGATCCCATTGGAACAGTAGACTGTCGCATACTCATTCAATTCAAAACTAGTAGTGTCCATCCACCGAGCTAATGAAGCGTTTGCAGTATACTCATACCATCCTCGAATATCGAGAATCGGAATATCAATATAATAATAAGGAGGAACATAATCTATTTCCAAACGAACAGATGATGAGAATGATTCATTTATTGTATATGTGTCATTCAAAACAGGTATTTCCGTACCATTAAGTAGAAAAGATTCAAATTCCACAGGAATTGGAAATACTATAGAAGTATTATATGCTGCAGCATTACCAACATTACTAACAGTGTAAGTCATATTCAAAATTCCTGAATCCCCTAACAGTTGGTCTGAATAAGATTGGGTTGCGATTACTTTTGGATAATTAAACTCATTTGGTGTATTTGGATTATAAATTATTTCAGCATCAAAAATTGCATATTTTGTGAATGTTAGATACTTCAATATCCATTCAAAAGTTCCAGTCATTTGTGATGCAAAATTATCAGGTATTGGAGTAATACTTGTAATATTTGCATAAAATGGGAGTTGGTAATTGAAGGTTGAAGCATAAACAAAGGGATTAGGTTTTATCGTAGTCCCTAGAACAGAACTTACATTAAACACGTGTAAATCATCATTAATTTCTATTGCATTCTCTAAACCAACAATTGCGCTTCTAATTATACGCTTGACACTCCCTAGACTTCGCTTCAAAGTATATCCAAATGCGTATATAGGAGGTTCTTGATTTAAAATATCTGCTAATGTAGATATCATATTCCCATAACTAAGTGTGTTGTAGGGAGAAAACATATCATCAAAAATTGGTAAAATGTCGATATTATCTAAAGACGCAGCTAATGAAATTACAGCATCTCCTGTTCCTGTATATTGAATATTGTACAAACTTAAACAGAGTTGATATTGTTGTTCAACTAAATCACTAACATAGGTTATTATGGATTGAATCCTATCCATATTCAAAGTTCTGGTTGTTATCCGAATCACTAATCCATCAGGAAATTGCCATAATGGATTCGTCCAAATATCTGCAAAAGAAGATTGGTTTGATATTATAAAATCAATTTGAGTAACAGAACTAAAAACAAGCAATGAGAGATCAAAAGATGTTGTTATCTCTCCTCCTTCTAAAAGAAGAGTTGCTATGACAGATTCATCTTTTCCTGCAATCAAATTAAGTCTTTCTTGTAATAATACAGTTTCCTCTTTAATTCGGGGAATTTTAAGATCTGGGAACGTTTCAATATCACTTTCTTGTGAGGAATAAATAATCATAGGAGAAAAAACTATGGAAGAGAGGAACAAAATGAGTACCACTGATGTTTTAAGATATGGTGGGGCTATTCTTTTCTTGAAGTAGAGATTTTTTGCGGCACTCATGAAGCGTTCCCCTCATATTTTATATTAAGTAAGAGTATTGATAAGACTTTATTTTTATAAAATTTAAAGTCTTGAGTTCTAATTTTCTCGAATTCCTTCATATAGCAACCTCCAGCATATTCATAACTACAAAAGCCAAACCATTGAGAATAAAAATAACGAAAAGAGCTATAGTACCCGCTTTTTCGACTCTTAATTGTTTGATAACTACTATCGCTTCCATCAATAATCCTACAAAAATCAGTTGAATTACAAAAAGCAAAATTATAACCCATACATCCATCTGTAAAGGCGATACCGAGTATTCAAATTCGAAAACTAAGGATACTAGAATGCTTAATATAATAAAAGGTATTTGTGCAAAAATAATTCCTTGAAACAATGCTAACCTACCAATTTTTCTTTTAAAAATTATACTAACTAGGAATTCACTTATTATATAAGTTATAAGAACTGAAAGAATAAAAAACACTGGTGCAAAATAGTCAGGAACTATATATGAAGGATAAAGAAAAATCGGCGTAACAGAAAGAAAATATGTTGCCACTCCAAAACCTATGAAGAGAAGAATTGAGAATCCTAAAGACCTTATTGGATCATTTGCAATAAATTGAAAGACATGCCTTAGAAAAATGGTATGCATAAAAGAAAACCTACCGTAAACATGCAAGCCAGGTGCGGAAACATCTAACTCATCCTCTATTAGAGCATATGCTCTGCTTCCTTTTTCAGTTAGAAGATATTTCTTTGATGCATCTTGAGTAATTAGTTCTCCTAGAGTATCTAAGTGATGATAGAGAGTTCCAACTTTCATTTGGAACCTATCTTGTATTTCAGTAAAAGAAACGATTTTTTTTTCACCAATAAAGCTGAGTAACTCTCTTCTAATTTCATTTGAGAGAGCTTTCCATATTTCAGGTGAAGTTCGTTTCTTAGAAATCATAATAACTATAACTTAGATTATCAGTAGTAAATTTAAAATTTGGCTTACTATTAATGAGATTGAAGGATATTATATAGTGTATCTCTTTGAATAGGAATTCTTTTTGCATCTCTAATCAAATCGATGAATTCTTCTATTGGCTTTTCTTCACCAAACTGTCCACCAGCACTTTTTGTAATAGATTCAACAAAAAGCGTTCCTCCTAAATCATTTACTCCTGTATTAAGAGAAAGCTGAGCAAACTTTGGACCCAGTTTAACCCAAGAAGCTTGAATGTTTGGAATTACTTCTCCCAAATACAATCGAGCAGTACTAAAAAGTGCTAAATCGTGCATCCCTGTACTTCCAGGTCTTGCCCCCAAGTATCGATAGAGTATAGTTTTATCATGTACAAAAGGTAATGGTACAAATTCTGTGAAACCTCCGGAGATATCTTGGATATACTTCAATAGAACTAGGTGTTCAGCTTCATCTTTATGTGATTCAATGTGGCCATACATCATTGTGGATGTTGTTTTTAATCCCAACTGATGAGCTGTTAAAACAATGTTGACCCATTGTTTTGTTGATATCTTTTCTGGACATATAATTTTACGAACATCATCTACCAAGATTTCAGCAGCTGTACCAGGCATTGAATCTAAACCATTATTTTTTAATTCTCTTAAAACCTCTTCAACTGTTTCTCCAGAAATTTGTGATATGTACGCTATTTCAGCTGGTGAAAATGCATGAATATGTAATTTTGGAGAGGTTTTTCTAATTGTTCTTAGTATTCCCAAATAATAATCAAAGTTTAACTCTGAATCTAATCCTCCTTGAAGACAAACTTCAGTACATCCTCTAGCAATTGCTTTTTCAGCTTCTATCTTAATATCATCCAAAGTCATTCGAAAAGCAGTTACATTATCATTTTTTTCATCAGTTCTAAAAGAGCAGAATCTACAAGATCCGATGCAATAATTTGTGAAATTAATATTCTGATTTATAACAAATGAAACATTATCCCCAACTTGCTGCTTTCTTAATTCATCAGCTAAAGAGGTTTGAATCCATAAATCTCTACCTCTTTTGCTTAGCATTTTTGTGAGTTCTAATATCTCCTCTTCATGTGATTCATGAAAGGAAGATAAGTCACATATTTCTTCGATTTTTGGGGGAGAAAGTTTCTTCATTTCTATGATGTTCCTCAATTATTTTGCGTATTCTATTGCTTAAATATTTTTCATATGGAGGGTAAACAGGCAGTCTTTCCCTTAGAGAATAGCCTTGTTGTTCCAGATCTAGTCTTAATTCATCTTCTTTATGCCATTTCATATTGGGATTAATATAATCTATAGATATTGGGGAAATACCACCTAAATCATTAGCTCCACACTTTAGTGATTCTATAATTCTCTCTTTGTTAAGATTGGGTGGTATTTGAACACTGACTTGCGAGGGTAAAATGCTTCTAGCCAAAGAAACTGCGAGTAAATATTCCTCTTCTGAAGGTGGAGGATTGTTTTGCATTGGCGTTCCTTGCTGAGGATTGAAATTCTGAACTATTACTTCCTGTATATTTTTATACTTCTTGCTTAATTTTGCTAGAACATTAAGAGATTCTATTCTTTCTTCAAACGTCTCCCCGATACCAACTAAAATTCCTGTTGTGAAGGGTATTTTCAGTTTCCCTGCATTTTCAATTACTTCTAGTCGTAAACTTGGATTTTTACCTGGAGAATATTGATGAGCCTCTCCTTCGGACATTAGTCGATAACTATTTGATTCTAGCATTAAACCAAGACTTGCGTTACAATCCTTTAGATATTCCAATTCTTTGTAGGATAGAACACCTAAGTTAGAATGAGGTAGTAAGAATTGGCTTAATGCCACCTCACAAAAATAATGAACGTATTCGAATGTTGAGCTAAATCCTTGTTCTACAAGAAAATCTCTTGCTGATGGATATTTATCTTCAGGTTTTTCTCCTAGCGTTAGTAAAATTTCAGAACACTTTGCTTCTTTAGCTTGCTCTATCATTAGTAGATATTTCTCTATTG
>JAEOTG010000234.1 GCA_016839985.1 Candidatus Heimdallarchaeota archaeon
AGCGAGGATTTTAGCTCCTGTTACTCCTCCTGAACCTCCTCTACTAATTTGAATTACTTCAATCATTCCTAGAAACCTTATTTTCTTTTATTGAACTTCATTTCATTTATTATATTTTTTTAGGTATAACAGTTTTAAGAAGTATAAACTTTGGAAAACATAAAATCAGTTTGTTTTAAGCACTTTTAAAAGAGAAAGAATACCCTCATATTTCTTAAATAAAACACCTTTCCCACAAATCAGCTGTATTGTATCTGATTCAATTTCTGTAAATGGACCAACCCTTGTAATAACATCAACATTTGCATCATGTCTTTTTTTCAAACCTGACAAACCTAGCATAACATTAGGTCCTCTAAATTCAATGACATCCAAACCTGCGAATCCAGCTATTTCTTGTGGAGTGGAAATTCCGAGTTTATTTATGGTTTCTTGAGTGGAAAATTTTCTTAATAAAAGAGCATTAATTTTAATATCTGCTAGGTTAGTGAATGTATTCTTTAATAATTGTGTAGAATATTTGTATTTCACATCTTTAGGTAAAGGCCAAATAACAGAAAAACCTATTTCAGGAAAGATTGAAATCAGTAGTTGTTTTGAAAGTGGTAAAGATAAGAATTCTTGAAAATCCTTTATTTTTTTGAATGTTAATACATACATATAATGTAGAGGAGAAGAAGATAATTTAGAGATATAGCTGTTGGAAACTGTAACATTAAGCTCTTTTTCTATTTCACCAGACATTTTATGTAAAGCATTCTTTAATTTAGTAGAAGTATCATGTTTTTTTGTAGGTGTAAATGAAAACATATGCTGGAATTCAGAAAAGAACAAATTCTCCATAGCTTTTGACCATGCTTTTCGAATCTTTGAAGCAGTTATTCCCTTGTTCTTCATAGCTTTTAGGAATAATTCTCTTGCATGCTCATGTGATTTCACGATTATTTTTTTACTTGACGTTTGCAATGTAGATTTAATCTCATCTTTTGATAAGAAATGTAAAAATGTTTGATTTTCCATGAAACCACGTGATGTATTCTTTGATTTTTAATCTTGATGATTTATGTTAAACTACCTATTTAATCTTTTTATGGTCTCTCAATGAATAAAGCAATATAAAACTAGAAAGTTAAAAAACTAGTCTGTTGTTCAGAATACCACATTAACTTTTAGAAGAATTAATTGTATTTCGAAAGCAATTAACAAACTATTTATTACAAGGATGGAAATGCTTAGTTTCCAATTCTTTCTCTCTGACATCTCTATGTACAGAACAAACCATATCAAAGCTACTACAGAAAGAATGGCAAATAAGACAAGTAAAAATGTTAGCAATCCTCCTGTTAAAATACCATCGTACGCAGTGAAAACCATTTTTTTCCCTTCTGACTTTCTGACCGTGATTTTTTTTATGCTTTAAAAAACTTTACCATCTAGTATTTCTATTTATCAGGAAAAAAGTAATTTCCATCTATTTTTCCTTTAATTCCTTCTTTCTTAATGTACATTGGAATGATCTTTTTCAAACTATCCACTTTAACTCCAATATCCTTAGATAGTTCTTCAAGATCTAATTTTTCACCTGTATTTAAAGCATGCTCAATCTTGTACTTCTTGGTGTCCTCTTCTTTGAATTCACCTTTGGTTTTCCCTTTAGCTCCCATAACACTTTTTCCACATTTTGGGCAATCCCATGTTGCCATTACTGTAATAGTTACGCTACCATCAGCAGATGGCATTGGAGCTACTTTAGGCCATTCTTTCTTGGTAGGAACATCAGTTGGTATCCAAGATTCTCCACATTTTTTACATTTTATCAGCTTAACTTTTTTGGGCATTGTTCTCATCGATTGATTAATTATTTACATTAAAATCTTTTCGATGCCGTTTCATTGTGTTTGAAAGCTAATTTTATAAGAGATTACATTAAGAAAATAGCAGAAATATAAATATCAAATGTTAAATAGAAAGAAATACTGGAATATTTAGTCAAAATCACTAATGGGTGTTTAATTCAAAATGAACTCACTAAGATGCTTAGCTTGCTGGGAAGAAATTGAAGAAGGTTCAAAGATCTGTCCTCATTGCGGTTCAGACCAAGAAGATGTAAAAGATTTCCTAGCTCTAGCAGTTTTGAAGCAACAAAAGAAGAAGATAGTTGTCCCTGAAAAAACTCCCATCTTGGAATATATTTACGAAGTTGATCCAGAAATGGAAAAGGAAATAACAGTCCAATCAACTGCTGAAACAGAAACCCCTTCCTCAGGGTACAAACCATCTAGACCTGCATGGTTACAGATACCAAGTACAACTCAAGAACAAACTCCATCAACTCAAGAAAAACCTCCAACCCCCATTCCAGCAGAACAACCTAAAACATCAGAGAAAACAGTAATATGTCCAAGCTGTCTTCAAGAGGTAAAAATTCTGAAATTCTGTAAATTCTGTGGAAGTAAACTACAGAAAGAATGTCAAAACTGTGGAAAAATCAATGCTATTACTGCAAAATTCTGCACAGGTTGTGGACATACAATAGAAGAATCTGACACTAAAGGAGAAGAGACAAATTAGTGTGAATGAATAAAGAATTCGTTTTCATTTTGCGTGATCTATTATGAGACTACCAAAACCGTATATTGCAGTGCTTTACAATTGGAACAAAAATAAGCGTTCTACAGATATAATTTATTTTCATCTACGAGATAAAAAAGATAAGAATTTCATAACACACATGAGATTACAATTTGTTTACGAAAAAGAATATCTGAGAGTTTATAAATATTTAAAGATTGGTCGCAGTTCAAACATTTATCTCCGTCCAAGAACTGCTACTGAGCATCTTAGAGATGCTGATTTTCTTTTTATTCTGGATACAGATATTCCTTGGGATAAAAAAGGATTTCTTGAGTATTGTTCTACATTCAAGATATCAAAACCTAAGGTTGCAGAATTATGTTGGTATTGTTTGTTTAGAAGAAATAAATGGACAACATTAGAACAAGAATCGATTAAATTTAAAAATCATAGAATATGTAGTTACTGTAGTAAGAATGAGGTAGAGCAAGAATTCCGACGAAGTAACTTGTTTGTATCTGGAGGGTTAACTAAGTTTTTTCAACAACAAGCTGAGAGAGAAGGAGAATTAGATTTTGTGCTTGAGAATATTACTTTGGGATCAGAACAGGACCCAATTAACAATCCAGATTCAACTCTTTTTGATATAATACCAGCTAAGACCTATGAAAAAGCTCTACATATACGAGATGCAACACAAATACCTTCAAATTTAAGAAATTTACTCTTTTCAGAAGGAATAAAAAAACTACTTCCAATACAAATGAAATCATTAGAAAGTGGTTTACTAGAAGGAAACGATCTACTTATTGTTGCTGGGACTACATCTGGAAAAACTCTTGTTGGGGAGATAGCGGGAATCACAAGAGCTCTTAAAGGTAGGAAATTTATTTATCTTTCACCTTTAGTTGCTTTAACAAATCAAAAATATGAACAATTTAAGAGAAGGTATAAGAAAATTAATCTTAATACTGCGATTAGGGTTGGGATGAGTCGAATACAGATTGATGGGGAATTTACTCCAATCATCGATGATGATTTCAGAGCAGCTGATATTATTGTAGCAACCTACGAAGCTTTTGATTTTCTTCTAAGAGATGGAAAACATAATGTTATGGGAGACATAGGAGTAATTGTAATAGACGAGATCCAGATGCTAGTAGCAAAAGAACGAGGATTTCGTTTAAATGGATTAATAGCTAGATTGAAAGCAATTTTCCCGAATGCTCAATTTATTTACCTTTCAGCAACTATTGGAAATCCTGAAAAACTTGCAGAGGACCTTTCAGCTGATTATGTTTCATATCTTGATCGTCCAATACCATTGGAAAGACATACAGTTTTAACAGAAAGGGAAGAAGAACGGTTCAATCATCTGTATAAACTGTGTAAGAATGAAGAAAAAATAGTATCAAGTACTGGATATTCTGGACAATCTCTTGTTTTTACCAATTCTAGAAGAAATTGTGAAAAACTTGCCAAAAGATTGAAAAAAAGAGGAATTCATTCATCATTTTATCATGCAGGATTAACTTTTAAACAACGTAAAATTGTTGAAAGAGGTTTTGAGAAAGGTAAATTCTCAACAGTAGTCACAACTATTGCTTTAGGAGCAGGAGTAGATTTTCCAGCTTCAACTGTTATTTTTGAGAATTTAGCTATGGGTATTTATTGGTTGTCTGTTGCTGAATTTCATCAAATGCTTGGAAGAGCTGGAAGGTTGGGTTATCATGATAAAGGAAAAGTCTATATGCTTGTTGAGCCGGGAAGAAAGATTTTTGTTGGTCAAAAAGAGACAGAAGAACAAATAGCTTTTGATTTACTAACAAAACCAATTGAGGATGTAGACCCAGTTCTTGATACTATTCAGGAGGAAGAAGAGATTTTAGCTACAGTTACCTCATTTGGAAAAGTAGAAATTTCTAAAGATAAAATGATTTTTGCAAACATATTAGGAAGATCTAGTCCTTTAAGGGAGAATATGAAAGCTTTAAGAAAAATGGAAATGATTAATGTAGAAAATAAAATTATTTATCCAACAAAGTTGGGAAAAGCAGTATCTCTATCATTCTTAGCTCCTTCATATGCCTTACGTCTTGTACAAGAGATTAGAAGACAAAAATTAAAAGACTTCAGTGAGGATTTTGCTTATAATTTAGCTATTAAAATTCAACCATTTAGATCTGCTCATTTGTCACCAAGAATACATGGGGAAATTGAAAGAATATTAAAGTCTACAATCTCTACAAATATCTTCTCTGGAGTAGTACTTGATCTTTATTCTGGACATGGTTGGGGGAGAAGGAATCCTTCTAAATTTGTAATAGATACTTTTGTTAACTGGACAAAGAATTTTCTAGATTGCAATTGCTCTGATAAACCATTTTGTAGTTGTGGTGAGATTAATTTTTCAAAGATTATTGTTGATTTAAGAAATGAAGGATACTCACCTACAAGAATATCTGAAGAAATAAGAAAAAATCACAATATTCAGCTTTATCCTGGAGACATCTATAATTATTTAGATACGTTAGTTCATCATCTGGAAGCTGTACAACGATTAGCGAAAGTATTGGAAAAAGAAGTCTTAAGCAACCAGTCCAAATCATGTATCAAGAAAATAGAGAAACCAAAAAAACAACAAATGAAAGGATAGAACATAATTTTACTAGTTAATACGTCAGATTTATCAATATCTTTACTTTTTTACTTATCTAATGAGTTGTGATTAATATGTTTGAAAACGAAATAGAAATGGCTTTATCAGATGAAGATTTAGTCATGCTAATTTTGATATCAATTGTTTTCTTGCTTTCTTTTGTTGATTTATCAATAGCATTTGTTTCTTTTCCAGTAACGGTGATTGTACTAGTAGGTTGGGGATTAGCAAGATTTCGTCGTCGTCCTTTACCTAAACAAATACATCATACTCGATCAATATTCTTAGTGCATGTTAAGATTTTAAGAAATTATACTCTTATCGCTCTTATCATTAACAATCTATTAGTCTTAACACGATACATTACTCCTGATGCGGGTTATCCTAATGTAGCAATAATATACACATACATTCTATTGTTTGTCTTCTCATTGATGGAATTCGCAGGAAATATTACAGTTACAGATAGTATTCAAGTGATAACTGAAATTGAAGGAGAAGATGAAAAAACATTACGTAAGAAAAGATTTATCCTTCTTTTTGGAACACATTTCTGGATATGGATAAGTATAACAGGTTTGGTAAGTGCAGGATTACTCTATCTCCCATTTTCATCATCATTCTTATCTGAAGATATCTTCTTCATCGTTTGTCAATTTCTTGCTGTTGTAGTAGGTGCAGGATTGTATTTGTTTTTCTACTATAGAGTTATGCAATTCTCTGAAATAAAAAATCCCCTTTTATTAACCAAAGCAGCAGATTATTACAATGTTTCCGATTTAAGAGAAAAAAGTATAGAATTACTGGAGCACTTTATCGAAAAAGATGCTGATAATATAGGTATTTTATCAAAAATCTCACTTTTATATGCTCAAGACAATAATAATGAGAAAGTTTTACAATTCACAGGTAGGATATTAGCTATTGTAGAAGAGGAGAAACTAAATGTTCCTCATACAATTGCAAAAGCACACCTTTTAAGAGCTGTAAGTTTAAAGGCAAAGGAGGAATTTCAAGAAGCATACGAAGAAGTAACTACTTCATTACGTTTTGCTCCAGAAAGCAATGCTGCTAGAAAGTTGAGAAGAGATTTAAGGAAGATAATTAAAGCTAAAAACAAGATGTGAAATAAATCCAACATCTTCCTCAATCACAACAAGTTTATATTAACTCATCCAATTTTATTTTAGATGAAAGTTTGTTCTATTGATACTACTTTAAATGAACAAATTAAACCAAAAGAAATCATTGATTCAATAGATCCTGAAATTGCTAAAATAAGTTTTAATGTTATTAAGAAGGTAAGTGGTGGATTAGATAGAAAAACACTAGAAAAATCACATGTCTTATTTATAGGATTACCAAAGAAAAAATTAAATCAAGAGCTTTTTATCGAATTAACGTCTTACATAGATATTGGAGGATGCCTGATACTTACACTTCCTTCTCCAAAAAAATGGGAAGAATTAGGAAGATTTTTTGGTGAGATGAGTGAAGAATTAGGGATATCATTTCAATCAAAATTCGTTTATGGACTTCCAAAGATTTCAGAAGACACAAGATTGGTTGGAACTAAATTAATGGTAACAAAAGCACATGTAATAGATTTTAACAATAATAAGAAATTCATGAAAGAATCAGGAATAAAAAAATACATCCCTCTTGCTCTCATTGATGATAAACCAGTAGCTCTTGCAGCTTACAAAAGAAGAGGGAGATTTGTAGTTTTTAGTTCTCCAGAAGTATTTTCTCCTAAGAATAAAGATTTTCTTAATAGTCTTATTTTTTTATCTTCTACAAAAAAAGATTATTTATTTCCAAAAAATCCCAAAAAAACAAAGATTGGTGATACAAACTTCATCATTATTTTGCAGCACGCTTGTTTGGATAATTATTTATTATGCTTATACCATTATAATTTCATGTTTTTTCAACAAGTGGTTCAACTTAAATCTAAGACTAAACTAGTATCTTTAATTAATTCAATAATTTCTAAACAGAAAGTGTTAGGAGAAATTCCAAAGAAAGAAGAAATATTACAAACGTTAAATAAATTTGATATATGGAGTTGACTACTTGCTAATTAAAAGAATACTCATAATAACTGAACATGGATTACCTGTTTTTGATTACAAAGAGTATTCTAGGGGAGATGAAGTTTTAGTTTCTGGCCTTATAACAGCTATTCTTAGATTTGTTGAAGAAACAGAGAAAGAAAAACTTTCTCGAGTTTTATTGGAAGAAATTCAGTATCTACTTAAATCTAGGGAATCACTTCTTTTCATTTTTCAAGTTTCTGATGAGATGCCCAACGAATATGCAGAATATGTAAGTGCATGTATTTCAGATTATTTTGTTGAGAATTATAAGGAAGAAGTTGATGACTTCGCTGGAAATGTAACGGTTTTTCAGAAATTTCATGATGAGTGCAAAGATATTCTGCTACAATGTGGAATAGAAATCGCTAACACTTTAATAGAAACAGCTGAAGGAAAAAAACTCACAGCATGGTGTTTGTTTTCTGTTGAGAACCAACCTTTAGTTGTAAGAGCAAATGCACCAAATTATAATATAGACAGTTTCTCAATTTATCAAGTACTAAGTAAGAGTCTACGTAAAATCTCATCTAAAATTAATGAATGTAATAAAGGAAATTGCTACATAATAACTCATGAAGGAAATGTAGTACAAACAATAGTACTCCCATTTGCTGTAATCATAATGGAATCTAAAATTGATGAACTTGTTGTTAAGAAATATAGACAATTTAAGACAAAACCTCACAAACAGATTGAAAAAATATTTTTAGATTCTTTCAAACCAGATAAAATAGATATTTATGGAAGGAGTCTGGTATCTGTTTTAACTGATGAGATGATTTCTGATAAGCATAAAGCTTTGCTTGATCTTTTTAAAGCTGCAGAAAAAGGATTTCAGTATTTATTTAATTCTCCTGTTCATGTTCAGATTATAACAACAGATCAAAATTCAACACTTCTAATAAAACTAGTAAACAGAACAATTGTTTTAGATTATGAAAAACCTGTATCAACTTCCATATTATTGGAAAAGACTAAGAAAATGTTTGAGCAAGAAGTTATAATTAAGGACGATATCCCTGAAGCAGTGCTAGAAAAATAGTGGCAGCTGTAATATCAGCAATTGAACCTGGGTTTATTATTCTCTTCTTAGTTGTTCGTAAATATCTATCTAAATCTAGGATTAAATCTTTCCCTTCTTCTGTAAAGATTCCACCAGCTTTAATGACATCTTTGGCTTTCTCTTTAACTTCTGTTGCAATTTCATTACCAAATCTCTTTGCCAGATGTGTATCTTTTCTTTCAGAAAGAAGTGTTATGTATGTTTGAATTATAGCATTTTTAAAATTTTGATTTTCTTCAAAAACTCTTGTGAACGTTGGAAATCCATGTTTCAATGTAATATGATATTTATGAGACAAATCATAGAAAATTAAATCTCTATTTTCATAGAATTTTAAATATTCAAATAAATTAGTTCTTTCATGTTGATGTATCTGAATAAATGAATTAAAATCATCATCTTCTTTATCAGAAGGAAGGATCTTATCTGAAACAAATGTATTCAGTGCTTTTGTTATGTAAATACAATCTTCAGTTGTTGAATATTTGAGAAATTGTTCACTTATATTTGCAACATTATCAAGATTAAGCTTGATATTAGTTTTCATTCCTTCATTAGCATAATTGTAAGCTGTTGCTAATGTTATTGGTGTAAACATTATTATGGTTCCAAGGATTGTATTTCCAGAAGGTCTATACCATGTTTTGGCTTTTTCTAATCCCTTCATAATAAAGAAACCAATTTCGGCATCCTCATACCACAGATGATTCTCTGCTACTAACATTCCTCTTTTTGCTAAACCAAATGTAGGAGAAAATAGACTACTACCACCTGCAAGGAAATGCTCTGATTTTGTATCTTCAAATTCTTTCGAAAATGATGCCCCACCAGGTTTTGGAGTTGTATACAAAAGACTGTGTGCTAAAGATGCGCATTGAGAGATATATAGCTGAACTTCCAAGATTTTTCCTTTCACATCATTGGAATTCATAGAGTAAGGCATTTTGATGACATTTAGTTTATGTTATTTTTAAGTCATCGATTTTTGAGAGAAAAAATGTTTGTTCTTGAAACTAACGTTAAGTTTAATTATATCCATAACAAATTATTCTTGTAATGTTTCCGAAAGGGAATGCTTTTATTTTTTCATTTTCATTTTTAGTAATTATAGTTATACCCTTTCGATTCCATAGGTGATATATATGGAGAATGAATACAGAAGAACAGACTCTCTTGCATACGCAACAGGATCTTTTCAAGAAAATTTAGATGAAGTAAGTGATAAAAGGAATAAGAACACAAAGACGATTGTCGATATTGGTCCAAAAGTGATTCATGACATAAGAAAAGTTGCTAAGGAAAAAGTAGATGTTGCAAAACAGAAAGAAGTTATACTATCGAATCTTTCAGCATTAGGAAATTTGTTTAATGAATTGGAGGGTATTAATGCAGAAATATTTGAATTAATGACTGAAATGGAAGGATTAGATTTTCCACTAAAAACTCCTAAAAAGATACTTAATTTTTGCAAAACGGAAGAAGAATCTGCTGATCTCTTACAAACAATCACAAAAAACCTGAGTAAGACAATCACTTTTATTGAAAATGGTGATACTGAAGAAGAACTTATAGATAATTCTCTTAGTTCCTTTGAGACTGCCTTCATAGATTTCCAGGAAAAAACATTAATAGGGGATGAATTGACCTCTGCTCTTAAAATTGAATTAGAAAAAGAGCATAAAAAAGCACGTAAATATTTGGGGATTGTTTAGAATCTTCCCCCTTTTTATTTATTTAAAAAAAGTTATTAGAAAGCAAAAATAACTATATTCGATGACTAAACATACAGATAGTTTTTTCACAATACAAATGACTAGAGCATTAGAAGATAATGCATTTGCTACTGGAATTACTATTTTTGATATGATGGAAGTTGCAGGTAAAGTTGTTGCTGAAGAAGTAGATAAGTTTGCTAAGAGTGTTTCAAGCAAAAATATCGTAGTATTAGCAGGATACGGAAACAATGGTGGAGATGGTGTAGTAGTAATAAAGTATTTGCTGCAAAAAAACTATGATTGTTCTTTGTTTTTATTCGGAGAAAGAAAGAAATTTAATTCTCTAGCATCTCAAGAAAATTTCAAGAAATTAAAGGAAGTCCTACCACACAAGAAAATATCTTATGTAACAAAGATTGAACAAGTTGAGAATGTTTTTGATAATCTTGAGAAGGATGTTGTTATTGTTGATGCACTTCTAGGAATTGGAATTACTGGATCTCCTAGAGAACCATTTAAATCTGCAATTAAACATCTTAATTCTAAATTTAAAGGAAACCTAGTTGCATTAGATATTCCCTCTGGATACAATCCTGAAACAAAAAATGAATTATACATTCTAAATGCAAACATACTAGTCTGCTTAGGAAGAAACAAGATTCAAGAAGGAGATTTTCCTAAAGCTGAAGTAATTGTTAGGGATATTGGTATTCCTATTGATTCTGAGAGATATGTTGGAATTGGAGATCTTAAATGGTTTTTTCCAAAAAGACGTGATGATAGTCATAAAGGGCAAAATGGTGTTGTTACTGTAATCGCTGGTTCAAAAGAATATATTGGGGCACCAGTTTTAGCTGGTATGGGAGCTTTTCGTACTGGTGCAGATTTGATATTTATTTTAACTCCTGTTGATATTAGAAATACAGTTGCTTCATTCGCACCAGATTTCATTACTATTCCAGCTCATGAAGGTGAAATAGAAACTTCTGATATTACTAAAATGTATGACCTTCCAAGATTGAAAGATTCAACCTTTGTGATTGGTCCAGGTATGATTGATTCTGAAACAACTAAGGAAACTCTACTTGAATTATTAAGAAATAAAGAAGAAAGGAATATCATAATTGATGCTAGCGCACTAAGTGTTATGGATGAAGAACATCTGTTTCTGTTGAAATATCATAAGACTGTCTTAACTCCTCATATAGGAGAATTTACAAAAATATTCAAAAGAAAGTTAACAGGGAATATTGAAGAAGATTGTTTAATTATTTCTGAAGTAGCAGCAAAATGGCAAATCACCATCCTTCTCAAAGGTCAATTAGATATCATATCAGATGGAAATAAAACTAAAATCAATAAAACAGGTCATTCAGGAATGACGGTAGCTGGCACTGGAGATACACTAACAGGCATTGTCGGAGCTCTCCTTTCTGTTATTAACGATCCTTTCATTTCTGCTTGTCTTGGAGCTTATATCTCTGGAAAAGCTGGTGAATTAGCATCAGAAAAATATGGAGTTGGATTAATGGCATCTGATATTCCTGAACATATATGGAGTGTCATAGACCTAGCCTTAAAATTTAAAGCTAAAGAAATTTAAATAGACTGTTTAACAATCTATTTTACTGTTGGAACTAGGGATACAACCACTGTTCCTACTCCTAAATGTACTCCTAAAGCTGGAGTTAAGTGATTTATGATTTTCTCTCCAATTGGTATTTTCTTTTCTAATTTCTTCATGAGGAATTCAGCAGTTTCTATGTCATCTCCATGAGTGATCATTATATCATATTCTCTATTTTTTTTCACTCTCTCTAATATTGAAGAAATTACTTTCCTTAGAGCTTTTTCTTTTCCAGAAGCTTTTCCAATTGCTTCAATAAGCCCATCTCGTAATTCTAAAATTGGTTTAGAATTTAATATTGTTGCTACGAAATATTTTAAGTTAGATATTCTTCCAGATTTTTTTAGATTTTCAAGTGTATCAGCATAACCAACAAGTATAGATTCATCTCTCATTTCTTCTATCTTTTTGACTACTTCTTCATCTGGAACTCCTTTTCTAGATAATTTCGCAGCTGCAACAGTCAATAAAGTAACTACACCTGAACCAAATTTTGAATCAAAAAGATGAATTTTCACATTTTTTATTTTTGAAGCAGCGATTTTTGCATTCTGAAATGTTGCTGAAAGTTTAGAAGTAAGAGTTATTATGAAAACTGAAGAATACTCTTTAACGTTATCTGATATTTTTTCCCAGAAGTCTTTAGGAGGTGTAGCAGAAGTTTTAGGTAACTCATCTACTTCTCTTAAAACTTCATAAAAATCAGAAGCTTTTAGCTCAAATCTATCAGCGTACACTTTGTCATCGTAGTGGACATATAAAGGAACAATATCTATATTATATTTTTTAACTAATTCTTCAGGAATATCACTAGTGCTATCAACT
>JAEOTG010000235.1 GCA_016839985.1 Candidatus Heimdallarchaeota archaeon
ACTTCTAAAAAAAGCAGGTTCTTCTTTTATTAGTTTCACGAGTAAACTGCTTATTCCAGCAGCTTCTTGTGCTAATAATCCTACTAATAATCCAATAGTGTATAATCCATAGAATAAAGCTAAAAGGATTTTAGTTATAAGAAAAAGTAATTTTTCATCTATTTTTTTCATGAAAGACATCTTATCACTGTCATAAAAGGATAGAAAAAGGAGATAAAAATTTTTTGAATGTTCTAATCAATAGAAACTATTCTATAAACTTTAATTGAAAAACTTATAAGATTTAAAATTTAATAGTATCTTTGAATATGAAGAACAAAGATTTTTCAAAAAAAACTATATACAGTTTTATTCTTTATTTCTTCATTATTGGAGTTATATTTTCCTTTTTAGTCATCACTTTTCTTATATTTGTTGTAAAATTAGAGACAACAACATATTGGAAATGGTGGGATTCTGTTGATTATTCTTGGGAGATGCTTTATGTCATAACACCAATACTCCCTTTATTCTTGATTTATCCTTTTTTAAATGCAACAAAACAGATTGTGAAACAAAAAGAAGAAATCAGTTTAGAAACAAGTAAAATCATCTTAATGATATTTGGTGTTTTAATGATTATTGTTTCTTCTATTGTAATTTTTATTTTACCTCTCTATGAATTTCCTCTTGGACCTGATTTTCCTTTTCTTATTTCTCAATTTCTAATAGTAATTAGTTTTATTGTAAAAATAGACATTGTTTCGAAGAATAATTTTCTAAAAACCACTACTTTTAATTTTAAAAATATAATTGCATTATCTTTATTCATAATAATTTGTGTTTTTGGATATATTCTTCATGAGGAACTCATTGATATTTTTGCTCTCGCTATCATTATGATTGTTATCTGGTATTTATCAATAATTTTATTTTTAATAGATTTGATTATTTTATTAAAAACTCTCAGATTTTCTCTAAGAAAGGAAAAACTAAAAATTTTGAAAAATCAAGATTTCTTTTCAATATTAGTTTTATATGTTTTGATAGGTGTTTGTAATGGTCTTTACATCTATTCAAATTTCTTTACAAGAATAGATCCTTATCTTGAATATCCAATAAATAGTCTATATTTAATGGTCGGTTTCAATTTATTATTATTAATATTCATTCTATTTTTTTATTTTAGAAAAACCGAAAAAAATGGAAAAAAACAAAAAGAAAAATAAATATCTTTCAATTAGTTGCTGCAGTCATATTAACATCTTCAATCAAGATAAAAGGTATAAAAATAGGATAAGAGGGGGGTTCCCATTTCTTGATTTGCTTAATCTCTTTACCCATAGCTTTGATGTTCTTAAAGATATTAGGCATTGTATCACTTATTCTTAGTTCTCTGACAGGTTGTGAAATCTCTCCTTTTTCCACAAGAAACATTCCATCTCTAGGGATACTTGAAAATATACCATCTGGATAACTTGTGAATCTAGTATACCAAGTATTTGTGATGAATAAAGTTGGTTTATCTTTAGTGGTTTCTAATAATTCATCAAAAGAGTGTTCTCCTGGTTCAAAGAAAATATTTGAATTTTCTGGTGCAATAAGTCCTGCATTACCTGTACTTGTTGTACCTGCTTTTTTAGCAGTAGATGTATTATGTATAAAACCTTTAAGAATACCATCTTCAACTATTAGACTCCTTCCTGTGGGATGCCCTTCATCATCATAGATTCTTGATCCTAATCCATTTGGCAGTAAAGCATCATCATAAACAGATACAAAATCTGGACCAATTTTTTCTCCTATTTTATCTTTCAACCATGATTGACCAATTTCAACTCTAAATGGATTTGCAGCTTCAGGGGTTGCTCCAACTATATTAGCTCCAACTTTTGGTGCGAAAATAATATTATATTTTCCTGGTTCTCCATTTATTCCACCTATTGACATTTTAGCAATTTTTCCTGCTTCTTTCCCTGCATCTTCAAAATCTAGTTTTGAAGTTAGTCTTCCTACTGTTGAACCATATCCAGAACTCTTCTCATCTACGAATGATCTAATATTGAAATCATATGTAGTTGAATTACTCTTGGCTTCTGCTCCACGAGAAGAAAGAATATGGTATTCAGAGACATCCCATACTAAAACACCAGCTGATCTCTTTGCTCCTTCGTTTTCAGCTGCTCTTATTGCAGATTCCACTCTATCAATAGATTGATCATGGAAATCTAGGAACTCTGGATCAACTAAAAATTCTATATTTGGATAACTGAATGGACCATCAGAAATTCCATAATAATTCTGATTTGGAGGAAGAGCATTTGCTAATTTTAAGAGTGATTCTAATGTGGAAATAATTGTTTCCTTAGATGTATCTTCAAAAAATGTAGCAACAGTTTTTGAATCTTTTACTGCATATACATCTATATTCATTGAAGCCCAATTTTTAGCTATAGTTATCTGGTTATCAGAAAAACGAAGTTGTGATCTATTACTTCTTTCAGTATTTATTATATAATCTTCAAAGCCTAAATCATTTAATTTCTTAGCTGTTAAATCAAGTATACTCTGCACATCTGTTTTTTCAACCATAAATATCACCTTACCTCCACGTTTCGAATTCTCATAAAAGATCCACCATGATATACTGGAGCACCTTGCATTGGATCTCCTTTTCCACATGTTGCAGCATCAAATTCAAGTAAATCTTTCTTAGCAACAGAATCAACTGAACCCCACAATTTTGGTGTAGTTGTTTCCATTACTGGTCTTCTAACCATATGTTTGATTTCTCCGTTTTCGATAAGATAAGCTTCTAAACCAACATACTTTGATTGAAATCGACGATCATCAATGTTCCATTCAGTAAAATTGTTCATAAAAACACCCAATTTAACATCCTCAATCATTTCCTCAAAAGAGAAATCTCCTGGAGCTAAGAACGTGTTAGCCATTCGAGGAATAGGTTCTCTATTAAATCCTATTGCTCTTGATGCTGCAG
>JAEOTG010000236.1 GCA_016839985.1 Candidatus Heimdallarchaeota archaeon
GGTCACTTAACTCTTTTGACTCAACTGCATTCAAATAAGCATCAAGAGTTGGATAGCTTGTATTACTCATAGACATCAAATCCTAATATTTGCTTATAAAATCATTTTCCTTCATATATTTGTAACAAGATGTTGCTGTATTTTCCATCTTCAAAGCTTGAATGAAATCGATCATATCTTGTTCAGCTTTTAGTAAGATTTTTTCCTTGGCTTTTGAACTAATTTGTTTCACTTCATAGAAAAATTCTTTCCAAGCATACTTAGAACTCTTAGCGAATATTTTATGTTCATCAACACCTGGTTCTTCATATTCACTTAACACCCAGTTTCTCATTTTTGCATAAAGATATGGCTCATATTCTTCTAAAACAGAATAAACTAATCTTTGCCAATGTGTTCCGATATTACCTTTAGCTATACTTCCATGTGGGAAGGTTGAAGCTATTACATCAACTGGTGTTCCAGTAATTCCATGTTGAGCTATACGTGTATTAATCCCTAGCTCTTGCAAAGAATTCACTATTTCAACTGTTCTTTTAACATTAATACCAAGCTGCGGTACAACATTACCATCAGCATCTACATTTACGCCATGTTTAGAACCATTAGCTATAGCAAGATAATCTATGTTAACTCCATTTTCTACAAGTGTTTTAACGTAATACGATGCTTCTTCAACAGTTGTAAATTCTGTTATACCTATTTCACCAACTTCTCCTTCTAAACCATATGGGATATCTCCAAGTTTATTTTTGAGAAAGTCAAAAAGTATCAATCCTTTTGAGATTATTTCATTCAATTGACCTTGAACTGTATCCGCTTCTCGATTAAACAGAAATGAAGTATCTATAGCATAACCAGAAAAACCTGCGTCAACGCGAGCTGCAATTTCTTCCTTAACTACCTCCATTTCTTCATCTGTCCCCTTTTTAACCGTAAGATGATCAGCATGTAGTGCATAAGCAAACCATTTTTCTTTTTCAGCAGCTGATTTACAAGTTTCTGCAAATTTAGCTGGTGTATAACCAGTGTAACCTCCAGAAATAGACATCTCACTAAGTGCTAACTCAAAAATTACAACTGATAGAGATTTTTTTGCGGCTCGAAGAACTCCTCGAATAACTTCTTCGGTAGCCCTAGGGTTGATTGCTGCAATTATAGTATCCATATGTAGTACACTTTGAGCTATGAAATTCATTGGTAAAGGAGACTTTTGAGATTCAAAATATTTGACAACATCATTATTGGAAATCATTTTTATTCGCCTTGTTAGATTTGATAAAAAGCAGTAATAAGAATTTTTTCCTATAGCCTTTTTTGTTCTAATAAATTATTTCTTGAGGAAAAGATATAAGATGAAATGAAAGAAATAGACAAAAAATATGATGAAATAGATAATGTATTTTTAAAGAAGAAAAAGAAAAAAAGAAAGAAGATGATTCTGAAGATTTTTAAGCAAACTTAATCACGAAATCTATCTTCAAATTTCTTCAAAACTCCTGGAAGAGTTGTATATTCCATTTCACTCAAAGGTAATCGACTTGGTTCAAAAGGTCCATGTCTTCTGATGTAGTCTGCAACTTCATTACATTTATCTCTTGTTGCATCGAAGGAAGGATCATCAAATAAATCAACACCTCCAACTAACAGACCATTTTTTAATTGAAATCCTAAACCAACTACTCTAGGTGGACCATCAAATCTAACACATTGACTATAGTCCAAGGGAACAGGCATTAGAGGACCACGATGAGAACCTCTCATCCAACCAGAAACCATGTGACCCAATGTAAATGCTTCAACGATTTCTCCTACTGCTGGGAATCCACTTTGCCCTCTAACTATTGCTACTGGATCATCTTTACCTACGTACTTTCCTGCAATTAATGCTAATTTATCTGTTGAAACAGCTGCTGCACGACCTAGTTCTTGATTCTTACTGTCAACATATTTTATTACATAATGTCCAGGAGCACCTATTAATGCTAATAAATCGTACATTTCTTCAGGACATTTTAGATCAACGAATTTATTTTTGTATACATCCATCACAGTGAAGTTAAAACCATCGTGCAATTTTGGATCAATGATTAAACCTGCCGTATTAAATGGATTAGCAAACATTTGGAAAACAGGATAATTAAATGCCCCTGGTTCTGTTTTGTCCATTGCAAAAATCAAAATTGGCTCCGCTGGTCTTTCTTCAATTTCTATTTCAGCACAACCAGGACCCATCCCTTTTATGTTACCAGAAAAAGTATCCTTAAGGAGATCTTGACCAGCTCCATATAATCCTATTTCACGCGCTTCTTTTCCAAGATCCATAAAAATATCCCATGCAAGTTTGTGAATTTCTTGATTATCTACACCCTTATCATGTGTCATAAGAAGTTCAGTATCATCACCAGCATTGAAAACAATAAAATCAAGAATTACATTTTCTTCTTTTGCTTTTTCTAAGAACTCTTCTGCTTTTTCCATTAATGGTTCATATACTGTCACATGCCCAGGACTTGAACCTATATCTGCTTTTATCAAACTAATGGTTGTTTTTACCATTTTAAATACCTCAAAGTAGAAAAATAACAGCAATAATAAGAATTTTTTTGTATGGTTTTTTTTGTCCTAAAAATATTTGTAACTACATACAATTAGAACCACCACAGAGTATTTAAGAAATATATTAAGTAATATCAATATAAAGTGAAGAAATTGCTAGAAAGTAGAAAGAACAAGAGGAATATGATGAGATTATTTCTCTTCTTACTATTTGTTACTTTCTTTCTACACAACTATAATGTTGTATCATCCGCAAAAGAAAATAAATTAAGTAAAAAATATTCAAGCAATAGTTTGATTGCATATGCACCAATACACATTGATGAGGATAGTGATTTCACAGCATTTCCAGGATCAGGAACAGAAGAAGACCCATATATAATAGAGAATTATAATATCACTTCAGATGTAGAAGTCTGTGGCATAAATATAAGTGCCACAACTAAATTTTTTATTATAAGAAACTGCTTCATAGATGCATTAGATTTTGGCATTTGGATCTCTTGGTTATCAGAAGGAACTGCACAAGTAATAAACAATACATGTGTTAACCATTACTCAACTGGTATTGACTTATGGGATGTTCCAGGAGCATTCATATCAAATAATAAGCTACATTATAACAAAGATGGTATTTATTGTGTTACGTCAGATAATATTCATCTAGAGAGTAATAATTGTACAAACAATCAGTTAAGAGGTGTATCAGTAAGATTTTGTGATAATACAATCATACAGAATAACTATTGTTCCGATAATGAAATAGGAATTGAAACCTATTTTTCTAGAAATTTCAATGTAACTTCCAACCAAGTAATTCTCAATACTAAAGGAATTTACATCTTTAATGTTCTATCTGCAACAGTTTCAGGAAATATTATCTCAAAGAATATAGGAAATGGGATAATAATTGAAGAATCAGAGTTAGTTGGTCTGAAAACCAATACAATTTCAGAGAATAAATATGGTATACTCATGAACTACAGTGATGAATGCTTTATTTTTAACAACACTATTACAAAACAAATTGGTAGTGGGATTTTGATACACCTATCTGATTATAATCTATTTACTTACAATAATTTAATCAATAATACAGCATATGGTATCTATCTTAATTACTCTTCAGAAAATCATGTTCATCATAACAATTTCATTGGAAATAATGAAGGGGGAGTAAGTCAGGCTTATCAAAAATCTGGAGCAAACAATATATGGTTTGATGAAGAAAGTAATGAAGGGAATTTTTGGAATGATTTACATGGATCTGAAGTTTATATGATAGAGGGTTCTTTAGGTTTATATGATAAGTACCCTCTTTCAGAACCTACTAAACCTCCAGAATCTAAGAGAAATTATCTCATTCTAATAATTACCATTTCTCTTGCACTTTTCTCTATTTTCACTTTTTATTTATTAACTTACATTATAATTCCCAAATTTAGAAAAGGTATTAAATCAATTGAAACGAAGAAAATTTTGGATTATGTTACAGAAAAAAGAAAGATAGCTTATTCAGATGATGTAGGCGTAGGACTTTTCCGTTTTGGGGTAGAAGGAGGAGAATTAGTTAAAGCAGATTTCAGAAACTTGGATGTAAATTTAGATGTTCTTATAGGATTTAGTTATGTGTCAATAGGTCAAGGACAAAGATATGAAGTAGGCGTTTATGGTCCTCTTCCTGCACCATCATTAGAAAAACATAATGTTATCATTTTTTCTTCTTGGGGAAAGGATGATGAGCCAAGTGATCCTAGATTAAAAGGAGAACAATATTATCTGATTACTGTGATATTTCCAGAAGAAAATACAAAGCATTTAGTTCGAGTAGATACAATGAACCAGAAATTCAGAAATTACATTAAGAAATTTAAATATCCAAATAGAATGACCAAAGATGAATTAAATCATTTCAGAGAAATCGTCTTTGTATAAGTCAATACTAATGAAAGCTTGGAATAAATTCTAGATTCTTCTTGTCAATCCATATAATTTATTATAGAGGCTTTTTTTTATTTCTTGAGAACAATCTTAATTCTGATTTGGAGGAATCTAATTGAAGTATAGAAAAGTAGGAAAATCTGGTTTAAAGATTAGTGAAATATCTCTTGGATCTTGGTTAACTTCTGGTGGATCAGTCGAAGATGAAATTGCTAAGAAATTCATGGAAGCGGCACTAGAGAATGGTATTAATTTTATTGATTCAGCTGAAATCTATGCAAGGGGAGGAGCAGAAAAAGTTATAGCTGATTTCCTTTCCGATGAATCATATAATAGAAAAGATCTTGTAATATCTAGCAAAGTTTTTTGGCCTATGAATGAAAATATGAACGCCTGGGGTCTTGGTCGCAAAAACATCCTGAATGCCATTGAAGGAACACTTGACAGACTAAATATGGATTACATTGACATCTATTTTATGCATAGATACGATTATATGACTCCTCTAAGAGAAACAGTAGAAGTATTAGATGAAATTATTAGAGATGGTAAAGTTAGATATTGGGGAACTTCTGTCTGGACTGCTGCACAATTAGAAAGGGCAAATGCTATTGCAAAAGATATTCGTGCTCATAAACCAATAGTTGAACAACCTTTGTACAATATGTTTGTTAGACATATTGAATTAGAAATTATGCCAGTAGCAAAAACTCATGGAATGGGTTTCACAGTTTGGTCTCCTCTTGCTCAAGGATTATTAACAGGAAAATATAACGAAGGTATTCCTGAAGGGAGTAGAGCTGATCAATCAGCTTTCCTAAAGAAGAACATTACAGAAGAAAACATTGTTAAAGTTAAAAAACTTGGAGATATAGCTAAGTCACTTGATATCACTATGAGTCAACTAGCACTTGCTTGGATACTTCGTAGACCTGAAATATCTGCAGCAATAATAGGTGCAACAAAACCAGAACATGTAATTGAAAATGTTAAAGCATCTGATGTTGAATTATCTGAAGACATTCTAACCGAAATTGAGAAAGTTCTGGATAATGCTCCAGAATGGCCATTAACATACAAACCGAACTATTATTATGAGGACAAAATGAGATAAAATCTCTTACTCATTTTTTCCCGCAATTTTTTTATAATTGAAGTTTTTTTTATTCAGTTATAATACAATTACTCATATGTGATAGTATGCATAAACTTACTCTTCGTCAAAGAATATATTTTGGTGTTGGGAAATTTGGAACAGCTATATTTATGCAAGTAGTTACAATTGCAACAGTCTATATTTATGGTTCTGCTTTTCAACTAGATTACACCCTTAATGCGATTGGAAACGCAGTTGGTAAAATCTTTATAGCATTTTCAGGATTTATCTTTGGTTATATTTCAGATATATTAAAAAATCCCAAATTTGGAAGAAGAAAGTTTTTTGTTTGGACAGGAGCTCCAATTCTAGCAGTTTCTTTTGTGATGTTATTTATCCCTCATTTCTTTATTCCCTTAGATAAGGAAATTTTAGTCTTTGTTTGGCTTTTAGTTTGGTATGCTTTGTTTAATCTCTTTTATGGATATTTGACTACTCCTTATCAAGCTTGGATGCCTGAAGTAACCACAGAAGATGACAGAGTAGGTATGTCAGCTATTCAAAATACTACTAATTTATTTGCTACAATAGGTGGGTTAGCGTTTGCTTTTATTTTTTCTGGATTGCTTGATGAAAAAATAGAAGAAGTTGGCCCTTCAGCTATTTTGGGTGACTTAGGTATTGTCCTTTTAGTAGCTGTACTTATTTTTGCGGTTATCGAAGTTTTGGCTTTCCTTCCCGTATTGCTAAAGGTTAAAGAAGAACCTGTTGAGAGAAAGGAAAGGGATATTCTTAGAGAATTTAAGGTGGTTTTAAAAAATAAAAATTATGTACTTTGGTTTATTACTCAAGGTATTTACTCCATGGGACTAACAATATTAACGGCTCTTACATTTGATCTTATAGGTTTCCTAGGACTTACGGGTATGATGGATTTTGCAATATTTGCTGTAGCAATGTTTGGAACAACCATGCTAAGCTTCATATTCTGGGAGAGAATGTCTAAAAGAATAGGAAAAAGAGTTGGTCTACTAATTAGTTATGGGTGTCTAATACTCATTCTTCCACTTACTTTAGTTTTAGGCAAAATACCAGTGATTCCTAACAATGTTGAAACTTGGATTTTCGGATTACTCCTCGGTTTTGGATTATCAACAACTTATCTATTTCCTAATGCAATAATTGGAGATTTAGCTGATGAAGATGAAAGAATTACAAAAGAATCAAGAGCAGGGATGTATACTGGATTTAATTCAATCCCACTAAATATTTTTCAAGCTACAGCTTATTTATTAGTTCCATTTATTTACAATCCTGAACCTGGTGCTACTTATTGGGGATTAAAATGGTTAGGACCAATGGTTGCGTTATTTTTCTTACTATCAATACCTACAATTATAATTGGAAATTATGACCCATTTTTCGATATTATAAAAACTTCCGCTAAAGTAAAGACGGAAAATAATCTAGAAAAAGGATGAGAGATGATTAAAGTGGGACTACTGTTTGGTACAAGACCCTTTGAATTTACTGATTTCTTTTTTTTATTCCAAGATGGAAAATTAGATTTTTCTAAATTAAATTTCATTGAGGTTGTTAAAAGACACATGGACGCAGGTTTTAAACACTTTGAGATAAATGGAGACCTCATTCATGTTCTACCAGGTATAATAACACCAGAAATAATTGATGCGTTAGTAGAATTCAAAAAGCGGAATGATATCTCTTTTTCAGTACATCTACCTTTATGGGCTATTGAACCAGCAGCTTTTGCTGGGCAGATAAGAAAAGCTTCGCTAGAAGTCTTTGGGGAATGCATTGAATTAACCAAACCATTAGATCCTATTTGTTGGGTTGTACATCCTACAGGAGCATTAACTGTAGAATTCATTAATATGAATTTACCAGAATTTGCTCAAGGTTTAATGATGCAACAATTCACAGGGCATGCAGCTGAAGTAATTCAACAACTTATTGAAAAAACAGGAATTCCTTCTCAAAAAATAGCAGTTGAAAACATTGAATACCCATTTGATGTAATGTACCCTATTATAGAGAAACTTAATCTAAGTATTTGTTTTGACACTGGACACTTACTAGCTGGATTTTCTGGAAAGATGGGTGTTTTAGAATTCACTGACAGATACTTTGATAGGATTATTGAACTTCATTTGCATGATGGAGCTTTTCCAAGAATTGATCACAAACCTTTAGGACAACATGACTTACCTGTGAGAGAATTGTTATTAAAATTGAAAGAGAAGAAATTTCAAGGTCCATTAGTTTACGAATTAAGCCTAGAAGAAGCTATACAATCTATGGATTATGTCAAGAAAAACGTTCCAGAAGTACTATGATAAAAATCTTGCAAAAGTAAAGATTTATTTGTTATTAATCCAGTTAACAATTATGTCCATTGTAATCACAACTGAATTGAAAATAGATGCTAATAGATTCAAAGAAGTTGAAGAAGTTACTAGAGAAGTTTTAGCAGAACATGGTTTTGGTGTATTAACAGAGATTGATGCAAAAGCAACATTGAAAAAGAAAATGGATGCTGAAATTCGTCCATACAAAATTCTAGGTGCATGTAATCCTCCCTATGCACATAAAGCAATTGTGCTAGTTCCTGAAATGGGAGCTCTTTTACCATGTAATGTAATTATTTATGAGAATGAAAATAACAATATCGTTGTTTCTGCAATGAATCCAAAAGAAGCTATGAGTATAGTAAAAAGCAAAGAAGTAGGTATATTAGCAGATGAAGTTTATGGAATAATGGAGGATGTAATAAAAGAAATTGAAAAGAAATTTTCTTGATTGTTTTTTCTACTCTATTTTTACTTCTTCTCAATTACATGCTTTGCAGCAATATACCCAAATGTCATTGTTGAACCTACAGCTGAACCTGGTCCCGGATATATATTACCCATAACGGAAGCCATACTATTTCCAGTAGCGTACAAACCTTCTATAATGCTTCCATTTTTCCTTAAAACTTGTGCATATTCATTAGTTACTAATCCACCCTTTGTACCCAAATCTCCAGGATAAAATTCAACTGCATAATATGGAGGTTTTTTTAGTGGAGCTAAATTTGGGTTTGGTTTAACCTTAGGGTCACCGTAGAAATTATCATAGGCATTATCACCTTTACCAAAATCTTGATCCTTTCCAGATAATGCAAACTCATTATATCTATCAATGGTTTTTTCCAAGTTTTTTACATTTACACCAATATCTTTGGCTAGTTGAGCAATGGTTTCAGCTTTCTTCACATAACCAGCATCATAGTACTTTTGTGGAAATTTCATATAAGGAAACGTTAAACCGAACATATATTTTCCTCGAAATCTTTGATCAAATATGAAGTAGCAGGGGATATGAGGATTTTCTTCTGAATGTTTTTCATACATTTCGTGAACTACAACAACATAGCTAGCAGCTTCATTTGTGAAACGTTTTCCTTCTTTATTAACCATTATTCCACCAGGATAACCTCGTTCTCCTACATGAAAGAAAACAGGTTCTTCCGGTGGTAGTGATGAAGGACCCCACCAAGCATCATCCATCAAATCAACTGCTGCACCAACTTGAATTCCTGCCAAAATTGCATCTCCAGTATTTCCAGGTGATGCTGAAGACCATTCAATAGATATTGGATGTGGTTGATATTTTTTTCTCATTTCCAGATTGTGAGGAAATCCTCCAGCAGCAAATAGTACTCCTTTCTTAGCTTCAACTTTAATTTCCTTACCTTCTTTCTCAGCAATTATACCTACAACTTTATTGGTCTCTAAAATCAGTTCTTTAAACGGAACTTGCAACCAAAGAGGAATATTCTGTTTCTTCATTGCAAAACGAAGTCTAGCAATTAAAGCTCGACCTAAAGCTAGATATTTAATGCCAAATAACAAATTAAATATTGTTTTAATTCCAGTTTTGAGTGCAACGTATTTTCCTTTCCATGTTGAAGTTATCATACCTAAATCATGGTAATCTGAAATTGTGAAAGCAATACCTAATGGTGCTTCAATTGAAGGAGGTCGTAAAAATTGAAAATCATTTTTCAGTTTTCGACCATTAAATGGTTTTGGTTCTAATCCTCTACCTTCTGCTATTCCTCCTGGTTCATCTGGGTGATAATCAGAATATCCTTGAACATATAGAAATTTCATACCTGCGTTATCTCTTAACCATTCAACCATTTTTGGAGCTTCTTTTAGAAAAGCTTCTTGTTTTTCAACAGGAACTCTATCTCCTACTGTGCTAGCCATGTATTGCTTAGCCTTTTCATAAGAATCATCTATACCTGCTTTCTCAAGAAGAAAATTATCCGGTATCCATAATCCTCCACCAGAAAGAGCTGTTGAACCACCATAATATTCGGTTTTTTCTATTACTAAAACATCCAATCCTGCTTGTTTTGCAACAAGGGAAGCTGTCATCCCTCCTCCACCTGATCCTACAATAACTAAATCATAAGAATAATCGAATTCCATATACAAAAATTAGAATCTATTATTATAAAGATTTAGTAGAAAAAATAGGAAGGGAGAAAAAGAAATCAGAACTTATCTGTATCTTCTTTTGCCCATTCTTCAGGATTATAAGCAGGAGGCATGCATCGTAGTGGTTTATCTTCATAAAAACCAAGTTCATAACGAGCTTGTATAATCTTTTGTATTTCATTACTACCTTCATAGATTGTAGCTCCTCGTACATTTCGATAATATCTAGCTACAGGGTAGTCATCACTAAAACCATAAGCTCCATGAATTTGAATAGCTCTGTCTGCACATCTTACTGCTGCATTAGTTGCATACCATTTTGCCAAAGCTGTTTCACGTGTATTTATTTTTCCTTGATTCTTTGTCCAACCGGCTTTCCAAGTTATAAGCTCAGCAGCTTCTATGTCAGAAACACATTCAGCTATCATACCTTGAATGAATTGATGATGACTTATTTTTTTACCAAAAGTTTCTCTTTCATTTGCATATTCAACTGCAGCTTCTAAAGATGCTTTAGCTCCACCAACAGCTCCACCTGCTACAGTATACCTTCCCCAATCAAGTGCTGCCATAGCAACTTTGAATCCTTCATCAGGTAAACCAAGTAAATTCTCTTTAGGTACAGGGGTATTATCTAGATGAATCCATCCAGTTTCTCCAGCTTTTATTCCCATCTTATGTTCAAGATTACCTGTAGTAATTCCACCAAAATCTCGCTCAACTATGAATGCTCTCATTCCTTTGTGACGAACATCCACTTCATAAGCAAAAATCAGGAATAAATCTGAGGATTCTGTATAACTAATCCACATCTTTTCTCCATTGATGATCCATTCATCACCTTCAAGCTTGCAAGTAGCCTTTAATCCAGCTGGGTCACTTCCAGCTGCTGGTTCTGTTAACCCATAAGTACTCATTACTTCTCCAGTTGCGAGTGGGGGAAGATATTTGTTCTTCTGTTCTGGAGTTCCCCATTGAAAAATAGTCAATGATGTCAAACCATTGTGCACTGATAATATAACTCTAAAAGCTGTGTCAATTCTTTCTAATTCCTCGCAAGCAATTGCAAGAGAAATGTAATCTAGTCCTCCACCACCATATTTAACAGGAATACTAATTCCAAGTAAACCTTGTTCTGCCATTTTCTTAAGTATAGGTTTATGGAATTGATGAGCTTGATCCCAATCTTTTACATATGGAGCAATTTCTGCTTCTGCAAATTCCCTTACACTTTGTTTTACCATTTTATGTGTATCTGATAGCTCAAAATGTGGGCCTATTTCTTTAAATTGTTTATACATTAATATTTCACCAAAGTATAGTTAACTCTCTTTGTTTAGAAGTTACTTTAAAGATTTCTCCACAACTATGTACTTTCTTGGATTATAAAACTCGTAAGATTTTATAAATTACTCAAATATTTTTTCAATCAGTTTTATGAACAATTCTTTGGAATATTCAAAATCGCTTGATTTGACTAGGTTCCATTTACCTGATTTTATTGATTCTATGGCACCAACTTCAACTAAGGTGTTTATATGATGAGATACTGTAGACTGTGATAAATTCAGAAGATGTTCAATCTCACAAGCACAGCGAACACCATTAATAATAAGCCATAGGATCAGAAGTCTATTTTTGTTTCCTAAAGCTTTGTAAAGTTTTAGAAGGTTAATTAATTGTTTTTCTTTTTTCATTTGAGGAATTATTCTTTCTATTTCCTTAAGTTCAGATATCCTCTGCTTTGCTGTTTCTTCTACAACACCTTGTTCAAAAAGTTGTTTTAATTTGTGTTCTAGTTCTGACATGATACACTTAGTAAATGATAACATGATGAGATAAAATTTTCTATTAAATTCATCATAATGTAACATTAAATTTATATATCGGGTTTTTTCGATATGAAGTGGAAGTGTATGTTTTGGTTCACTGGTTCTGGCTAAAGCTTGCAGAGGTTCTTTTAGGTGGAGTTTATTCTTTAGCAGACTATTTGTCATTACATGTTCTTTTGTGTTTAATTCCAGCTTTTTTCATAGCTGGAGCAATGATTGTTTTTATTCCTCAAGATTTAATTATGAAATACATCGGAAAGGAGTCAAAAAGAATTATTGCTTATCCTGTAGCTGCAATTGCAGGTTTATTACTAGCAGTTTGTTCCTGTACAGTTTTACCTCTTTTTGCAGGTATCAAAAAAAAAGGAGCAGGTTTGGGACCAGCAATAACATTTCTTTTTTCAGCTCCAGCTGTCAATATTCTCGCATTGACTTATACAGGTGCTCTAATTGGGATGGATATTGCTATTGCCAGAGCAATACTTGCACTTGTTTTTGCAATTCTTATAGGTTATTTAATGGAAATTATTTTCAAGGAAAGACCAAAAAGAAATAAAGATAGAGATATTGAGACAGAAAAAGAAGAAGGAAAAACTGAAATTACTACTCACGAAAAAACAGATTCATACACTTTGAATAATATTGCTAAAATTTCATTAGGATCATCAATTATTATCATAGGAGTTCTAATAGCATTCATGAACAGAGATATTTTGATAGGTTGGGGTATTTCGAATCCTGCAATGATTCAAACAATAATCTGGGGAGTGGGAGTGATATTACTTATTGCTTGTTTATTTGTTATAAAAAATGTAAGAATGAATATCTTCTTGGTTTTACTCTATATCTTGTTTACTGGAACTTCACAAATAACTTATTTTGTTTCAGAAAGTACAACTGAAACACTATCTTGGATGGATCCTATAGTTCTTGCAAATATGGGTGTAAAAGCAGCATTAACTTTAGTTGTGACAATAATTGCTATAGTATATTCCTTGAAAAAGACAGACAAAGTAGAGCGTAAAGAATGGATGGTAGAAACATGGGATTTTGTGAAGAAGATATTCCCCTACGTAATTATAGGAGTTTTTATTGCTGGAATGCTTCAGGTCCTAATTCCACCAGAATTCATTCAAAATTTAGTTGGAGAAAATACAGTTGTTGCCAATTCAATAGGAGTTGCTTTTGGTGTAATAGCTTATTTTCCAACCTTAATGGAAGTTCCAATAGCCAAAATGTTTCTTAATTTAGGGATGTCACGAGGAGTCTTACTAGCTTATTTGTTAGCTGACCCTGAACTTTCTATTCAAAGTATTTTAGTTACTCGTAAATTTTTAGGAGACAAGAAGAATTTAGTTTATGTATTATTAGTTGCAGTGTTTACAATAATTGCAGGATTATTATTCGGATTAATAGTTTCAAAAGAACCAATAAAATTCATATGAAAAAGAGGTGTAAAAATGACAGAGAAAAAAAAGATTCAAGTTGTTGGTGCAGGATGCAAGAAATGTAAGAAGTTACTTGAAAATACAGAAGAAGCTGTAAAACAATCAAACAAAACGGATGAATACGAAGTAGAATATGTTACAGAAGTAGAAAAGTTTGCAGATCTTGATGTTTTTATGACACCAGCACTTCGAGTAAATGGGAAAGTAGTAAGTGAAGGAAAACTACTTAGCGTGGAAAGGATCAAAGAATTTATTTAAATCAATTCCTTCACAGTTCACTTCTCTTCCCATTTTCAGAGCTATATCAATTAGTATCTAATAAAGTACTAATTGAGTATTAAGATAATAACCCATTATTTAGATACAATTCTTATAAATTACTCACTATCAACTTTAGTAGTAGTTGTTGGTTGAGTCATTTTTTCTAAAGATATGACCTCATCTTTAAACATCTTATTCTTTAACCACTTTGCTAGATAAACTAATCCAAGTAAAATTGGTACTTCTACCAGAGGTCCTACCGTTGTTGCTAAAGCTTGTTTAGAAGATATTCCAAAAACACTTACTGCAACAGCTATAGCTAGTTCAAAATTGTTGCTTGATCCTGTAAAAGCAATTGTTATAGTATCTTTATACTTGAATTTCAACAACCATGAAGAGATAAAACTTAATGCAAACATAACAATGAAAAATAGTGTCAATGGTATTGCAATCAATAAAATATCCAATGGTTGTGCAATTATTTTTTCACCTTGCATTGCAAACATTATTACAATTGTAAATAACAAACCCAGTAATGCTGTGGGACCTAATTTCTTAATGAATTTTTGGTCATACCATTCATATCCTTTTACTCTAGTTAGAATAATCCTTGTAAGAAATCCTGCAGCTAGTGGAATGCCTAGATAAAATAGAACATTTTTTGCTACATCCCACATAGTTATATTTATTGAGGAACTTATGAGGAAGTAAGCATAAATTGAATAAAAGAAAATCTGAAAAATAGAATTTATAGCTACTAATATAGCAGCTTTTTCATTATCACCCCCAGCTAGGAGATTCCAAATTAAAACCATGGCTATACATGGTGCAATACCTACAAGGATTAAGCCTATTTGATATTCTGGATAGTTATGTAACAATAATTTTGCCAATCCAAACATGAAGAAAGGCGCAATTACCCAGTTAATAAAGAGTGTAAATGAGAATACTTTCCAGTCTTTAGTCACTTCTCCTAATTTTTCGTATTTTACCTTCGCTAAAACTGGGTACATCATCCACAGCAAACCTAATGCTATAGGTAATGATACTGTATCTATTCTAATCTGATCAAGCCAAACAGAAAAATTTGGTGCAAAATATCCCAAAAAAATTCCAAAACCCATAGATAAGCCTATCCAAACTGGGAGATATTTATCTAACAAGGATAATTTGACTTTTTCACTCATCAAGAGAACACTATACTTAATTTCTTAAATTTGTTGGTGAAAAACGTGTTGCTAAAAGAAGATTATATGTGTATTAAGAGAGAAGGTGTCCCTCTAAATAATTCTCTTACATTTTTTACATTTCTTTTTGTTAATTGATACTTTGAAAAGAATTTTATTTCCTTTTAACTAATGTAAAATCAGAACATTCTTTAAGTGTTCAGTTTGGATAAGTGTGTTATTGTAGAATAGAATAGACGGACAGATGCAAATGACTACCGAAATGAAGAATTACGCAACTGGTAGCATAATACCTTTAGGTGACGGACTTACTGGTAAATCTGTTTTGTCTAGATTATTAATCAATCCTCATATTACTTCAGTTGAACATAGTGATGTTTTACTCAAAACTAAAAAATCCTATAATATAGAAATGGAATTTTTGACAGATAAAATTCTAGTAGGAGACAAAGTAGTAACTTCTACTCCCCAAATTTATATTTTCCCTGGTCAAAGACAAAAAGACAATCCTCATGTTACAACTTTTGAAGAAATACTAGATATTTTTGATTGTTTTCCAGCTATGATAAAAGTGTCTGTTCTTTTACTTATCTTTGATGTAACAAATCATAGAACACTAGAATCCTTAGAGATGTGGTTAAAATTTGCTTATGTCAAAGAGTGGATATATGAAAAAACATTGATTATTCTTATTCCTAATAAAATCGATTTACTTCAACCTGATGAGAAGGTAATAACTAGTGCAATGGAATACATCAAAAGTTTTGTCAAAGAACATGAACTTCCAGTTTCTGAAGAAAGAATATTATCAATTGAAACCTCTTGTTTAACCATGGATGGAATACATGAGTTAAGAGAAACAATTACTAGATGGGTTGCAGAATATGGTATTGTGGGAGTAGGTATTAAAGAAATTGAAGAAATTACTGGAGAAGAAATCGAATAATTGTAATTTTTCTCCAGTGGAAGTGTTATTATTTTCCACTGCCGATTAGGTGAGTCTTTTTAACAAGGTGTCCCATCCAAAAAGGTCTCCCCCTTTGCATTATAATGAAAAACAATTCTTATTTCTACAAAGTAAGAAATAAATAGATGATTACATATTAACATTAGAGTGATGTTCTTTGCTAAAAACTAAAACAACTAGTATTATTAGTGCAATACTGATTCTTGTTGGAACTGTTTATCTTCCGATAGGAATTCATGAAGTAAATGCAAACGAAATTAACGTTGATTTAGATGAGTTTGGTATGATTATACCAAAAAACAATACAAATCTTATGATGCCAGAAGCTCAAGTTTTTTTTGAAGTATCAAGTACTGATAATCTTAAAGAATACCAAATAAGTTTTAATGCTAATTACACTATATTTAATCCAAATGAAACAACTACTACTCTAGTTGGTGCTCCATTTGTACATTATGCTTCGTTTAATTTTAATAATTTCAAAGTTCTTGCTAATGAGACAGAAATTGAATACGAAATTATGACTATCGAATATTATGAAGATAGTCCATGGTATGAATATTTAGGTGATCCAATGGAGAGAGACATATTTGTATCAAATCTGACATTTGTTTCAAACACAAGTACAACTCTTCATTATTCATTTGATTATAAATTGTTCTGGAAAGAGGGAAACGCTGTTTATGGATTTGCTAGGTTAATTTACGACATAGGTACAGCAAGGGCATGGTCAGGAAACATTACTGAAACTGTAGAAATTGTAGCTTATGGACACCAACCTAATTCTCCTATATGTATAGGAAGAAATGAAGCTGGATTGTATGAAATAGAACCCACCGTTATGGAAATAGATAATGGTTTTAAATACTCTTGGTCATGGGAAAATGAGAGAATAGAGGAGGACCTAATTAGATGTCATTTCCCCTTTTATCAAAGAAGAATATCACCTTTAAATCAATTCATTATAGGCGTAACTCTAGGATCTGCTGCATTTTTAGCATGTACAGTGTTTATTATTATTAAAGTCATAAAAATCAGAAAAAGGAAAAAAATGCAGTAATCACAATTCAAATTTATATGAAAATGTGAAAATTCCATTAATTCAAAAAATTTATCTTTGTTTATGTGTTAACATCTTTTTAGATGAGATATTTGTTTGATCCGAAAACTAAGAGTGTTATTTTCTTAATAATGATTCTTTTATTTTCCCTCGTTCCTATGAAATTAGGTTACTCAAATATTCAGGCTAATCCTTTGATTTTAATGGAAGAAGCTATTGGAGGTATTCTTACTGATACTGAAACTAGTCTACAAATGATAGAAGCTAGCGTATTGATGAACATCAATGAAAGTTTCAAAGAAGAAGGAGATTTCATGATATTTTTTGATGGTAATTATACAATCTATAATCCAGAAGAAACTCAAAAAGTTACAATTGCAGCACCTTTCTATTCATATTATGATATAGAAAAAACGCTGAGAATAGAAATTGAAGGAATAGAAAAGAAATTTGAAATCACTCAACTTTTCCCTAACAAATATGAACCGCTATCCATGTACGGCAGAAAGTATGCTATATGTGATGCAAATATTACAGGTTACTCGAATACTTCTATTCGTTATACTTTTGATTCAGAAATAAACAGATTTTCAAGCTCTGTTAAAAGTATCAATACAAACATCTACGATGCTATTATGATAATATATGATGTAGGAACAGCAAAAGCATGGGACGGAGTAACAACAGAATCAGTTGAATTCAGAATTTACGGAGAACAACCAACGTATTTCTACAATAATACAGATATTCATGATAATTTGAAATTCTCTGTCACTAATTTTACTGATAGTATAAGTTATGTTTGGTCTTGGGAGGAAACGGTTATTGAAGACCCATGGGTTTTTGTTGAATACATCTATGAATCTTTATGGACACCTCATCCTACTTCAGGATATTATTTTATTACAACAATTATTGTTTTAGTTATCTTAACAATTTATGCTAAATTTCGAATTAAAGATTAAACACAAAAAACATCTTTCGTCATTTTTTTAATATAATGGAATAAAGTAATCTATGGACCTTCAAGGATTTCAACCTTGTTTCTACTGTTTTGAATACAACAAAATTGCAACGGACTATCCTATCAATAACGCTATACATGATAGAGATGGTTTTACTCCTCGATGTCACTTACATTGGGAATATAATTGTAGTAAATGTGAGTCCAGTGTTCACTTTAATGGAATAGCTTGGTGTTCTTCGTGCAAAGAATTTACTTGTAGAAGTTGTGTTAGAGAAAAAATGGTAAGAGAAGAATTCTTGTGTTATGACTATTATTATTCCATTCCTTGTCATAGATGTGGTAAACTCAATCCTGCTTTAGATTTTGCAGAATATAATGGTACTCATCCTTTCCAAATAGGTGACCTTAAACCAAAAGAACAGGTGGTTGTCTGGATGCCTATCTATAAAGAGGAGCTAGAAGCTCAAAAATTTCCTCATAAAGCTTGGGGATCAGAGAGAATCCTTTCAACAGGAGAATCAGTTAGACACAAGAGACTCGAATCCCTTAATGAATACACTCCAAAGAACACCTGGGATGCATTAGCATCTAAATGGATATCCCCTGAAGAAGACGAAGAAGAATATCACCACACACACTTGATCCTACCTGATGTATATCGATTGCTTAATGCAAAAAAGGATGAAGAAATTCTAGATGTAGCTTGTGGTGAGGGTACTGTTGTAAGATACTTAGCTAAGCATGGAGCAAAAGTAACAGGTATTGATATTTCAAACATGATTGATAGAGCAATTGAAAGAGAAAAGAAGGATAAATTAGGAATTAGATTATTGAAGCTAAATGCTGAAGAACTTCATAATGAATTTGAAAGAGGTTATTTTGACAAAGTTGTATGTAATATGGCTTTGATGGATATTGCTGATTTTAAGGTTACACTCAAAAACATTGCACATGTTCTAAAAGATAATGGGATTTTTGTTTTCAGTATTACTCATCCTGCTTTTGCATGGCCAGCTTCAACAACATTAAGAATTCCAAAAGGTAGTAAAAGAAATGAGGATAGAGTAAGAATAATACAGAATTATTTTGATGAGAGACCATCACTTATCACCTACTGGGAGGATTTCCCAAGTGTTTGTTTTCAAAGACCAATTAGTTCATATGTTAACGAACTTGTAAAAAATAACCTAGAAATAATGGAGATGAGTGAACCAAAAGCTTCTGAAGAGCTGGTGGAGAAATTTCCCGGTAAAGCGTATTTAGATAATGATATTTTTGCGGAATTTCTAATTATCAAAACAAGAAAAAAATCAGATAGTTGAGGAACAAAATTATAAAGAGAATCAGGATTTCTTTGAACTTTTATTTAATTCTATAATTTCATAAGTTGAATATACTTCATATCCTATTTTGGAATATACTCTTATCGCAGGCTTGTTTTCAGAAATATCTTGGTACATCATTGAGAACATAATCCCAAAATATCTTCTCGTCTATATCGTCTAATTCTACAATTTCAAACATATATTTGCATGTATATTGAACTCTATTTATATTTATATTTAATACATGTAATCAAATCCCAGCTTTAATTGGGATTGTTAGTATTGTTGATTTTTGAAGTCATTTGGAGAGTTCTAATGATTACTCTAGTCTTCTGATGGATCAGGCTCAGATATTAAAACGTCTGATAATTTACGAAGGAATTTATTATCTGGTCTTTGTTTATCAAATAAACCAATTTCCTTCATTTTTTGCTCATAAAATTCCCACCATGGATCGTGGTTTCGAAGAATATCTAAAACTTCCCAGCTATCTAACTCAAACCAGATTTCATAATCGTATTCACCAGTGTTCATTATAGTAACGTAGGTATCGATGTATCTCATTCCTTTTGGAAGAGCGTTTTTTAATCTCTGAATATTTTCTTCTTTAATAAACCAATCTCTAAAAGGTGTAGCCATTAAATCTTTAAATTTTCCAGATTTTATCATATACATAATACTAGAATTTTATTTTTTGAGTAATAAACCTTTCTTGTTTCAAGTATTTAATTACTAAAAATCTAATTTAAGGACTAAAGGACAATGATCTGATCCAATCACATCAGGAAGCATATTTGACTCTCTAACGTTATCAATTATATCTTCTGTAACAAAGAAATAATCTATTCTCCACCCTACATTCCTTTCTCTCGCAGTAGCACCTTTTACAATGTTCCTTACCGACCACCAAGTATAGTGTTTAGGTTCTTTATTGAAATAACGAAAGGTGTCTACATAGCCTAAGGAAAGTAACTTATCAATCCATTTTCTTTCTATCGGTAGAAACCCTGAAACATCTTCATTGCTTTTTGGATGAGTAAGATCAATTTCTGTATGAGCTGTGTTAACATCTCCACAAACAACAATTGATTTTCCTTCTTCTCTTACTTTTTCTATATATTCTAGGAAATAATCGTAAAATTCTAGTTTGTATTTTAATCTTTCTTCATTTAGTTTACCATTAGGAAAATACACATTGAAAAGAACAAATTCCGGATATTCCGTTTCAATTATTCTTCCTTCTCTATCAAATTTCTCCTCACCAATCTTGTAATTAACTCTTAATGGCTTGATTTTAGAATATGTTGCCACACCACTATAACCTTTCTTTTCAGCTGAATTCCAATAACTCTTGTATCCTTGAGGATTTAGTAATTTAGCGGTTAGTTGATCTGGATGAGCTTTAGTTTCTTGAATGCAAAGCACTTCAGGAGAGGTTCTATTTAACCATGTGTTGAACTTAACTCTCTGATAAATTACCTTTTTTGACATTGCTCTAATGCCATTTACATTCCATGAGAGTAGAGTATAATCAACCATGAGATAGAAAAATAATTGAAACCTATATAGTTTACGCTCAAACAAGCAAGCTTTAACCTAATGGTTTAAGCCATTCACTAAGAGTTTTCAAGCTTTAATCACTATACTATTTCATCCTCCAAAATAGTTTAACGTTTTACATAATTAATTAAAAAAATGCTTAATAAATGCGTCCTTTATGTTATAGATAGTGAGAAAAAATGTCATACAAAGTAAAAACATACAAAGAAGCAA
>JAEOTG010000237.1 GCA_016839985.1 Candidatus Heimdallarchaeota archaeon
AATTGTGGAGTGAAATTTGATTCTCCATCATCAAAAGGTGGTAAAAAATGAAAAGAAAAGTATTATCTACTATTATCCTATTTTCTCTGTTGCTTGTAATTACAAGTTTCACTTTAAAAAACACATATGCACTAAACAATGACATCAACAACCGTGATACGTTCAAGTGGAAAATAGAAACGAGTGGGATGAATATATCTTTAACTCCAACAGAGAGTACCATTATAAAGCAAACAATAGAAGTAACTGTTATTGCAAAAACATCCTCAAATATACAGCTTTATGTAGAGTTAAAGAAAGAAGCAAAAACTTTCTCTATTAGCATTTTAGATTATTTTGATGATGTTTTTGAGGATAAAAATTTCTATCTTTTAGGGATATTGATACTCCCCACAAATTCATCTTATTATGATCCTCTTGATGATTATTTCGATGGTGAAGGCTTTCAAGTCATTCGTATTGGAGGTAAAATAATTTTACGCTTCAATGATTACACCTTAGATTATACCAAAGATGGTGTTCTAAAATCCTATTCATATAATTCAGAATCTGGATCTGTTACAGCTAATCTTGTATCTAACATAGGTATTGTAATTCCAGTTGCAATTATTGGAGCGATTTCAGGTATAGTAGCAATATATTTCGTAGTGAGAATATCTACAAGATTCCTAAGGAAAACCAAAACTAAGATTAGAAAGAAAGAAGTAAAATGGCAATTAAGTGAACCGAAAGAGACAATAAAAACTCTAAGAGATGAAAATGCTGACAAAGCTGAATTAGATGAATTATCAGATATATCAACTCATCTTGGAGTTTTAACTTTATCAAAACACACTCTGCTAAAGATGTTTTTTGCTATATTATCTATTACTACATTCTATCTACTCACATATAGAGAGAGTATCTTGCTTTCAGCACCAATGACTACTTATTATGATGCATTCGTATATTTCTCAAAGCACAAAGAAATGGTGGATTTCTTATTTATTGACTGGGGTACAGTTAGAATAGCTCAAAATCCACTTGGCTACATAACTGCAATTTTACTAATTTTACTAGGAACAATATGGATTGTTAAAACGATTATTAATAAAGAAGAACGCAGAATTTTAAAACAATTCATATCAGGCTTTTTAATCTTTAATGGTATCTTTTTGTTTATAATCTCAATCATGGAAAAATCAGCTTATAAAGATGCATCGAAATACGTTATGAATGCTACCTTAGCAGACCAATACTCAACTACATTTAACATGGAAGTAGCTTTTCTATCATTCCTCTTAATAGCTGTAATTCTTGTTGCTGTTGAGATTAGTAGGACTAAATACAAACATGTAAACTTCGAAGTATCTTGGATAATTATTGGTCTTGCCTTTCTAATTGCAGCAAGCATTTCCGCTATCTTAAGTATGGAATTTGTTTTCAATTATCTCATTAATCCATCGATTTATCTAGATCCCACCAAATATTTGGCGAAATTTCTCACTGCGTCGATACTAACATCATTTGCAAAGGTGATTTTAGTAGTTTCATTTCTAAATGGTATGATTAAATTCCACAAGAAAAAATCTTCAAAATTATTTAGCTCTGGTTTCCAATTATTGGGAATAGTTTACTTCATAACATTGGCAGGTGAACAAGTTCTTCGTTACCTCTATAGTTTTCTATTTCCTATCCAAGGAGTAGATTATGATGTTGAAGCTGATTATATTCTACAGAGAATAATTAATATAGAAATGGTTACTGCTATCAATTTCACTTTGTTCTGGATTTTGTTAATTGTAGGTTTCTTTTCAGTAACTAAAACAATTATCTACGATTTCATACCTCCTCCCCCAGATAAAGTTAAAATCAAGAAAGAAAAGAAGATAAAGAAAAAGGAAATAAAGAAAAGAGCAAAAAAACTTAAGTAAAATTCCTTTCATTTTTAGCAAAAAATACTTAAGTAATATCAAAAACTATGGATGAAATCCTTTGGTAAAGATTTCAAGTGGTCTTCAAGGATGGTAAGAGTATTAGCAAAAATGCCAATATTTCTAGATGCTTTTGCATACCTCTGCAATAAAAAAGGAGTAAAATATCTGTTAAAATGGGCTACAATAATGACAGGTTCTGAACCAAAATTAAATTTCTTCAAACCCAACTTAGCTTTGCCTTTATTGCTAGCAGCTATTAAGATAAAATTCTTAAGATACAAAACTAACACCTGAGTTCAGTTCTCTTTCAGATAATAACTTTTTTAAAATCTCATCAAAGGATGACTTAAAGCAAGGTGCTTTTATGAAAGAAACAATTAATAATCTAGCCAAAGCATATTTGGGAGAAAGTCAAGCTAGAAACAGATATACATTCTATTCTAAAATAGCAAAGAAAGAAAGTTATGAGCAAATAGCTGACATTTTTTTAATTACAGCAATGAACGAAATGGAACATGCTAAACAACTATTTGAAATGCTTAATGATCTTCTGAAAAAAGAAAAGTTGGATTTACCAGAATTTGATGTTGAAGCAACTGTACCAACAATTCTGGGAGATACAGCTACAAATCTTCAAGCTGCTATTGATGGAGAACACTATGAACAGACAATAATGTATCCTGAATTTGCAGAGAAAGCTAAAGAAGAAGGTTTGCAAAAAATAGCTGTTAAATTAATGGCTATTGCAAGAGCAGAAGTTCATCACGAAGAAAGATACAAGAAGCTTCTAAAAGAAGTTCAAGGAAAATCAGTTTTCGAGAAAAAAGAAGAAGTTTCCTGGATTTGCAGAAAGTGTGGTTATGTTCATGATGGAACTGAACCACCTAAAGTTTGTCCTGTATGTGATCATTCTCACAACTATTTCGAACTTCAATGTGAAACATATTAAATCTTGTATTTTTTTCCTTTTTTTCGTTTTTTTATTTAATAATTAGCTCAGATGAAAAACAAATCTGATTTTTGTCGAACCGTTATCCTCCTTTATAAATGATTTTACTGAAATTGTTAACGGTGAAGACTTTATGGCTACATCCGTAAAAACAAAAATAGTAAATAAAACAGATCAAACTGATTTTCTAGTAGAATGAGTAGATATAGCAATATCAGAGGAGCTTGGCTCTCCTTATTTGATAAAATTAGCAAAGGAAAAGGGGATAAACAAAGGTGACATCAACGATTGGCTTGATTTAGCAGAAAAACTAGGACCAACAGATCCTAGTATCTTTAGAGATTTCCCCGTAAATTATCCAACAACAAAATGGGCAAACGAGTTTTATGCAAAAACAACTGGTGCAGATCTTCAAGTAGCTGAAACAGGAGGAACCACAGGTTTACCAAAGAAGAACATCTTGATGGCAAATACATCAAGATTAGATTTCGGAGAAATGGATTACTTCGATTTAGAAACTGATACTTTCAACGTACTGGTTAAACTCTGTTTGGATAATATCAAAGATTTTGGTATACCAAAAGATTTGACATATCTAGCAACTGTACCTACCGGACCACATACTATCGGAAAATGGACTTTGAAATCTTTTGAGAGAGATATAGCAAAATCAGTTTTCATGATTGATTTAGATCCTCGTTTCGTTAAAATAGCGATGATGACTGATCCTAAAATTGGTGGCCTATACATGAAGCATATGCAAGATCAAGTGCAAAATTTAGTAAAACAAGAATTTCCTTTTATTCAAGGGTTATTCATTACTGGAGTCTTGATTGAAAAGATGTTTCCACTTGTTCAAAATCTTAAAGAAAAAGGTAATCTTCAAGCAATAATCCATGGAGGAACACCATTGTCCAATGAGACACTAAAAGTCCTAACTGAAGACTTGGGACTTCCTGTTTGTGGATTTTATGGGCAAAGTTTGTTTGGAACTGCTTTCCAATCTTCCGATTTCGAAGATTATCATATCGACTACTATCCTCAT
>JAEOTG010000238.1 GCA_016839985.1 Candidatus Heimdallarchaeota archaeon
ATTATTAAACCTGAATCCGTTATTCTTTTTTCGATGTTCTTTAAAGCCTTGGAAGTGGTTTGAGTTAGAATGTAAGTTATTATTACAAGTGGTATCCTTACAAACCAGTTGATAATTCTCTTAATTATTGATTTACTTTTTATTTCATCAGCAAGTAGAAATTTCCCTTCATTGGGAAGTATTCTTTTTATTTGGTTTAATGAAAAGGAGATTTCATCATAACTTAGTTCTGAAAAACAAAGCCCACTCACTATTATATCAAAAGAATTATTCTCAAATTTATCTAACTCCGCAACTCCCATTTCAACGAATTCTATTCTATCTTTCACATCAAGTTTATTAATTCGCTTCTTAGCAATTTCAAGCATTTCTGGATTTATATCAATTCCAGTTACTTTTGCTCCTTTAAGAACAGCTCGGAAAGATAACATTCCAGTACCACAACCTATGTCCAAAACTCTATCATCTTTCTTTATGTTTTCAACTAGTCTGTCATATGCTTTGTCTATTTTTCCTAAAGTGAGAATCCTTATCCCTTTATCATATCGATATGGAGCAGATTCGAGTATCTTCATTAAAACATAACTCATGTTCAGAATCAAGAACAAATTGTAGAAAAAAAATAAAAATCTTTCTAGAAAGATTAAAGAAATAGAATCTATATATGCCTAATTTAATTAAAAGTAGAGTTGTTTTTATTGCAAAGTGAAAAACATAAATTCGGAGAAATATTAATTCTCACGATATTTGAATATATTCATGATTTTTGTTTTTTGAGGAAATTCTCTTTCAATTTGTAGTAATCCACATTGTTGAAGGGGCAAACTTTGATACAAACTGTACAACCATAATTATTTCCAAAGTATGGAAAACATTTGTCATTATCAATATGTGTGACTCTACCAGTTTCATGCTCAATAGGAGTTTCATATATAGCTCCTGGTGGACACTCTTTGATACATTTTCTACACTGATCACAGTAATCTCTTATCCAACTATGTTCATTCACTTCATTCATAGGTAGATTTTCAGCGGAAACATACACTGCTGCAAGTCTTAATGTTGGTCCATTAACTGGTGTGATTAGTAGTCCCGAATATCCGAATTCTCCCATGCCTGCATTTTGAGCTAGTTTTGGATATAATGCTATTCCACCAAGAGGGGGAGAAGCATGAGCTGCAAATCCTTTCTTTCTCAAGAATCGAGCTATTTTGTTTGAAGCAACACTTAACTTATCGTAAGTATACCAGACGTTTTTAAGTGATAATCTATTTGGAGCACTACTTATTATGTCATTATCCATATTCATTGCTAAGACTATAGCATTTTCAAACGCTATTGCTTTATTCTTGAAGATTAAATTTGAAGGAACCTTAGTAAAACCAATTGCCGATACTTCGACAGTTTTTACATATTCCCTTAATTCTTCCAGTTCTTCCTTATCTATCTTATTTCTAGGATTAATTGGATTATTTTTGAGATCAAAAATTGCTCTTTTCATGTTCTTTATGCAAGTGAGGATATGTTTTATTGTCACAGAAGTTAAGGGAACTTCTACTCCTTCTCTTCTTCCAAATTCAATAGGAATATCAAATCTAGCTTCTGATTCATCTGAAAAGATAATTGAATTCTCTATATCTTTAACAGAATTCTCTAGTGCATAAACTCCTTTAACTCTTGGCAAAGCAAATTTCCTGAAAAACACTTTTTTGGCTTTATTAATAAATGACATTTCCTGGGACATTCATTTATTGCTCAATGTATAATTATATTAATATTTTGAAGAAAAATGAGGAAAATAAATATTTTGCTCTTTCTTACTCAATTCCAAGTTTCTTTATCTCTTCTTCTTTCGGTATTCCTTCTTCATCTAAACCTCGTTTAGTATAAAGATATTTCAGAGACTTCTTGAAATCTTCTTCGCTAATGAAAGCCTTACTTCCTTTAGCTCTACCTGAGGGTAAAGGTTCATTCATGAATCTATAAGGTAGAACATCATGATTTATGGGTTTATAATCATCAAACTGATTAATATTGAAAAGTCGTTTAGTTATCCAGATTTTATCAGCAATCTCCATCATTTCTTTGCGTGATACTTTTCGATCCCATAAAGCAGATAGTATATTTTGTCTATCTTCAAAAGCAAAACCAGAATCTATCACATAAGCGAACATACAAACTACTAAGCAGTCTGAAAGTGTCTTATAATTTTGTTGTTCAATTAAAGAATCCATAACTTCGATAGCACTTTTATCAGCTGGTACATCTGAAGTGACCCCCCAGCCACGTAAATGAGAAGCGCCAACAGCAGCAGTTGCATAACTCATACCCAAACCAAGTCTTCCACGTGGATCCCACGCTGCAAAAGGTAATCCTTTGACATGTATGGCTAGGTCTTGAATCCCCCATTCTTCAGCTGCTTGAGCTACTCCTTTTGCTAGTACATCTCCAATCCCCTTTCTGTAAGCTATTTTTTCTATTAACTCAAATATCTTCTCTCCATTCCCAAATTCTAAACCATCAAATTCAGGTCCTTTAAGTAGTCCCTTTTCAACAGCTTCCATGGTCATTGCAATAGCACTCCCACACGAAATCGTGTCCAATCCCAATTGATTGCACATATTATTAGCTCTTATAATTGTTTCATGATCACTAATTGCACAGTTACCCCCAAGCATCGCCATGGTCTCATATTCAGGACGAGCTACTTCTTCTTGTTCAGTCCAATCAAAAACGGAAGCATCAAGAGTACTTGAACAACCAATTGGACAATTAGCACATGGATGTTTAATAGCTTTATATTTCTCATCCATGATAACTCCACTAAGTTTCTCATACTCTTCATATTCACCCGATTGCCAATTTCTTGTTGGATATTGACTCATCTCATTAGCATATGCAACTGCGTTGCTAGTGCCATATGTGAACATTCCAGCTCCTGAATCTTTAGCTTTATTTGTTCTTTCAAGAATATCTTTTCTTATTTTGTCTATTTTTTCTTGATTCCCATTTGTTGACTTTGCAGAGCCTTTTACTGCAACTGCTTTAAGGTTCTTAGATCCGAATATTGCTCCTAATCCTCCTCTCCCTGGATTGTGATGTATATCAGCTGTTGGACATGAAAATGTTACAAGGTTTTCACCTGCTGGTCCTATTCCAATTACTCGAGTCTTAGGTTCATTTTCTTCATTTTTTATCATATTCTCTATTTCATAAAATAATTTTCCCCAGAGATGTTTTGCTTCTTTAATCTTTACTTCTTCATCCTTTACTGAGATATACACAGGTTTCTCTGCTTTACCTTCTATGATGATTAAATCATATCCTGCGGATCTTATTTCAGGTCCCAAAAATCCACCAGCATGTGCATCCAAAAAATGCCCTGTTAAAGGACTTTTTGCACCTACAGCATATCTACCAGTTATTGGTATCCTTGTATTCTGCGCAGGTCCTGGAGCTATAATGATTTTATTTTTTGGTGATAATGGATCTATTCTTGGTTCTAGTTCTTTATACAGATAATAAGCTATAAATCCAGTTCCACCAATGTAATTTTGATATACTTTCTCAGGAATTTCTTCTTTTGATATTTCATTTTTCGAAAGATTAATTCTTAGAAGTTTATTTTCCATAAAAATTAGAATGTTAATACATTTTTAAGTTTAATCGATAAAAAGTATGAAGAGAGAAACTTAAAAAATGACTAGTTTATTTTTTTATTGAATGATTTACGACACTATTGCTCCTTGTAAAAGGAAAAAGGGTTTTGAAGGAATTCCTGATGAATTCTATAATGTGTCTCTGAATAAACTCAAAGACACAATTGAAACAGAACTCAAATCCTATGAAATTTTAAGGGAGACAAAAGTGATGCTGGTCTTCAAAGAGAAAGAAAGTAATAACAAACTATCTATCTTTCCATCACTTAGAGCTTTCTTATATGGTGACATTGAAGAAGAGGAAGCATCAAACGTTTTTAAGAAAATAAGTAAATCACTTGAAGATATTGTGAGTTACTAGTTTTAAAACAAACTTTATAACTAAATATTTCAAAAAACTTCTGTAGAAAATGCAAGGGGGCGTTCATTTATTATCCGGGCTTGTTCTGGCTAGTTTAACTAAAAGAAAGGAATTTAAACTAGGAGCAGTCCTTGGAGCTATTCTTCCTGATTTTGATATAATAATAACAGCTTTTGCATATTTAGCTATAGGAGAAAGAGCTGGAGAGTATCATAGGAATTTCTCTCATAGTCTTCTTTTTATAGCTATTGTAAGTTTGATCATTATTTCATTGTCTTTTATTCCTTACATTAAGAAGAAAACAGATTATGATTTCCTAGGTTTAGGTTTAGGAATCGGTTTAGGCTATCTAACTCACTTATTTCTTGATATGCTTTATTTGGGAAAAATACTTTTACTTTGGCCTTATGATAAACCAATAGGTTTTCCAATTGTTCCAAATGAAGCTTTTAATCCCTCTATTCCTCTAGATGCACTTAAACTCAAACTTATCCAAACAACAGATTTTTACACAGACATATTCTTGTTCTGCATTCCTGTTTTGTTTTTAGCTTACAAAATGGATGTTCATAAAAAGATTCGATTACCTTATTTAATCTATATCATTGTTGATTTTCTAGTTATAACATTTTTCATAATTTTTGCTTTTAATACAGGAATTAGCTATGAAGATCATGTTGTATATTTGTACATTCCTGGTACTTTCTTCCTTTTGATTTCAATTATTTCCCCAATCTTATTTAGAAATGTTATTAGAGATTTCAAGTTTGAACCATGGATTCTAGTAATAATTCTAGCATTACTAATCTTCTCCCAATTCCTGTTTTACGTTTGAAAACAAAAACGATATTTTAGAAGAAGTCTTCCTCATTAAGATGAGTTAATTGCCAAAACATATCATCTTTAACCATGTCTTTACCTGCTATTTCTATTAGCTTGTTGATGATTTTTTCCGCAACAACACCTTTATCGGATAGCATTAACTCCTTAAATACACTTATTAGACTCTCTGTTATTTCTGGATCTGGAGATAAATACAACAGTGTTTTTATGTATTGTTTTATATCTCTTGGATTCAACTTTCTGCTTGTTGTTAGCTCTGAATAAGTAAGAAGTATTTGCTCCATTACTCCTATATCTGTGTGTAGATTAAGACATTCAACATATGTTGTAGCGAATGATTTAGTGAATTTAGATGGATGATTCAAGAAAACAATTTCTACGATATTATAAGCTCGGAA
>JAEOTG010000034.1 GCA_016839985.1 Candidatus Heimdallarchaeota archaeon
AAATAAAACTGATATGGCTGATTCAATCCCTTTCCCTGATCTTCTACAAGATGAAGCTTTTCAAGTTATAATGACTGATATTGATCGTTCAGTTTCTATTTATCCAGTTAGTGCAAAAACTGGTGAAAATTTCTACACTGCTTTCGATTGGATAGTATCAAGAATGACAGGTCGTACTCCACTTAGGGAGGAAGTTAATCCGAAAAGAGTCATAATCCTGCAGGAAGGTGGTGTTCCAGCTTTTGATTATACATTTGATGCTTCAATAGAAGAACATGATAGCACTCTACTGGGAGGACTAATAAGCGCGCTTAATATCATGGCAACTACCATATTTGAATCTGAATCCGTTATGGATGTTGTTAAGCTTGGTAGAGTAAAAATGGTTATTAGAAAAATGGGCGGATGGAGTATCGTTCTTTTCGTCGATCGTGATGACAGTGAGTCTAAAGCTCAATCTTTAGCAGAAGAAATTCTTAATGCTTTTGTTGAAGAAAAAGAACGAGATCCAACAAAAGAAATGCCAAAACAAGTCAAATATGAAGTTTTGACTAAAATTCCTGAAATCGCGATATTGTTAGATAAACAATTTGATGATGAGGAGGACCAATATTAAGGAGAATAAAAATGATAAATCCAAATGTATCAAAAGAACCATGTTTGGTGTTTAGTGTATTCAAAGATTATGGCCCTGAGATTCTATTTAACAATAGCAATCTAGATGAAAATACAGCCTTAACTCTTGTAATGTCTGGTATGACACTAGTAGAAATGAATAAACAATCAATTGGAAGAGTTGATGGTACTAAAAATCCTAAAATGCTTGGACCAATTCCTGTTCCAGACCATGAATCATTGAAAGCAATTGCAGTTCCTTTTGAAACAGAAATTACTAGTTCAGCTGATGAAAGGATAGCAGCTTCAGGACATAGACTTTGTGTCGCATACTTCATTTTCGAAGGAATAGCAGTTAGAGAAGTTTTTGATAGTTATGGTTTAATTGAACCTTATTTTACACTTATAGGACGTGGTCTTCAAAAAGAATCTAATATTAATCCAACATCGATTAAAAATCTATACGATAGAATGATAGATATGTTTTCAGGGAAAATTCCAAGAGTATTCGGTGTAAATCCTGATAACACTCTTAAGGAAATGATTGGAAAGAGGTTGGAATATTCTGATACATATCTACTTTGTGATTTACATAAGAAAGAGATGTATATTCTTCTTTATAATCCATCATTAGATGTTTGGAGAAAACGAGATATATTCAAACTAGCTTCAGAGCTTAATTCCAGTATGTTTAGAAGTGCTTTAAGGATCAAAACAATTGAAGAAGTCAAAGAAATGACACGAATATTAGAAATACTAAATATCGAAATCTCTCCAGTGTAGTTTTTTTTTCACTTTTTCACTCATTGAGTGAAATTCCATTTTATTTTCATGGAACAAAACTCATCATTTTCAAATCGTCTCTAGTGTGCCATCCTACTTTTTTATAAAATTCAATAACTCCTTCATTATCAACTTCTACAAAAAGATGAACCTTGTGGATTTTCTTTTCTTTAAACCTTTTATGCAGTTCTTGCATCATTAGTCTACCATACCCTCCCTTCTGAAGCTTTGGATCAACTACTAAATGGTGAACATATCCTCGTCTTCCATCAAATGCTCCAATCACAACTGCAATGATTTCGTTCTCCTCAATTCCTACAAAAAAAAGATCTGAACTATTTTCCAAAACTCGTTCTACTTGATCTTTTGTGTCTGAAGAACCTAATGTTATACCGCATATCTTCCATAATTCATAGACTCTTTCATACATATCAATGTTGAAGTTTACAAATTTCATTAACTCCCAACAACTATTTTTGTTAATGAATTTTTCCTAACTAAACATTCTAAAAGCTGGACTCTTTTTTAGATATAATGAAAACAGGCAAAGTAGTGTTATTATTGAGTGGTGGATTTGATAGCAGTATTGCTGGTTTTCTATTACAACAAAAGGGTTTTGAGATAATTCCTCTACATTTTTCAAATATTGATTTTGCAGGTGAAGAATCAGTAGAGAAAAGTAGACAAATCGCACAGAAGTTTAATTGGACTAAAATGTATATTATTGACATTGCTAATGCTCTTGAGCTAATAGTTGATGGAGCTAAACATTCGTATTATTTTGTTTTACTAAAACGATTAATGCTGAAACTTGGTAGTGAAATCGCAGATATTGAAAATGCTGATTTTATTGCAACTGGTGAAAGTTTGGGGCAAGTCTCTAGTCAAACATTAAGTAATATATCAGCAATAGAAGAAGCAACAAGGTATAGGGTGTTAAAACCACTCATTACATTGGATAAAGAGAGCATTATTACATTGACTAGAAAATTCGAAACTTTTGAAATATCAGCAGGACCAGAAGTATGTGACTTATTAGGACCAAAGCATCCTATAACTAATGCGAAATTTGAAAATGTACTAAAAGAAGAAGAGAAACTAAATAATAATTTCATAATCAAGAATGCAATGAAAAATATGAGTGTAATTAACGTTTAAGAATAGAATTATTCTATCCTTTTTTTTGTTTCTAAAATTTGTTCAGCTGTCTTACTATAATCAATATTTGGGAGCTGTTGTATTTCTCCATATTCGACCTTCTCTGCAGCTATTGCCATGCTGAAGGCTAACGAGAAATCAAGTTCCGAGGTCTCAAGATATTTTGCTATAAAACTAGCAATAAGAACATCACCTGCACCAGTAGGATCTCTTTCTTTTCTTACTTGAGTTTTTATTTGATAATATTTACCTTGTTCAGAATAAATTATACCATTTACACCCATAGTTACAATTTGGATATTATTTGTAGGTAAATTTTCTAGAATTTTAGCAGAAGATGTTTGTTTTGTAAAACTCATTGCTTCTGTTAATGAAAATTTAACAAAATCAACAGAACTAATTAATTCTTTAAAGATACTGTTATCATATATAGAAGTAATCTTGTTTGTATCATCTTTTTCTCTCATGAATCCTTGTACATCTAGTGCAACACTGTCATGATTTTCTTTTGCCCAATCTATCGAGATTTTAGTTATCTCTTTGAAAAAAGGAGATAGCAAGCATGCTTTCCCACCTTCATGATAAATCAAGGATTGATCTAGTATTTGTGCCTGTTCAAGTAAATATAACACTCTATGATTTCTGTGAATTTCATGAAGAAATCTTGTAGTTTTTGGTGATTTTAAGATCTCAAGATTGTAGTTTTTTATAGATGATAGATAAAGCAAATATCCTTCTGGAAAATCATCTCCAATTGACGTTATACATTGTGCTCTGACTGGAAATAGTGGAATAACCATGCTTGCATAAGCAGCAGGACCTCCTAATTGAGAGTTAATCCTCCTAACAGGAGTTTCACTGTAAAACACTTTATCATCTAGAACTATGTGACTTGCAATATTAAGATCAACTTTCACAAACTTAACTAAAGGAAAACCTTTCTTAAACTTTCTTTAAAGAATAAGAATATTAATGGCAAACATTTTTGAAGGATGATATTCAAATATAGGATATGGCTACAGAAGAAAGAAGAGTAAGAGATTTTGGTCTAATCTTCTACTTATGGTTTATACTAGTAATAGCTGCTTATGGATTCGGAATTTATGCTATCTGGCAACTTACAGGCGCTCATCCAGAATTAATGGATTGGGTAGTTACTAAATTCGGTCAAGTGTACACTTACGTACAAGAATATATCTGGTGGGCTGTTCTTGTAGTTGCAGTCTTATTCATTGCTGGTGTACTTATTGCTTACTTTGAAGTCTGGATGATGAGCTATTTAGGAGCAGAAATTGTAAATTCTGTAATCTTTGGCGTTCCATTGTTACTATTAGGAGCAGGTATATATGCGATAATAAAAGTTCCAGAAATTTGGATAGGAATTGTGATTTTAGCTCCTGCAGTGTTTCTGATATTTATTATATTGTTACTAGCTCGACGAGTAATTCTAGGTGCGAAAGTTTTCGAAATGAGTAATGAAGCAGTAAATGAACAAAAGGGGACTCTTGGTCCAGTGTTTTTCTTTGCAATTATATCGGTAATAACAATAATTACTGGAGTCGCAGGATCAATCTATGCAGGATCAAACCTTGATGAATGGTTAACAAGTATAGGAAAAACAGCAAACTGGATTGAGTATTTAGTCTTCTTTGTAATAATATATGTTTACCTTGCAATACATTGGACAATGTTGTATTTCAGTGATGCAGTTAACATATGTATTTTCAAGAGATGGAATAACTACAAAGATGCCTCAATTAGAATTGCAATAAGAGAAATCTGGAAGGTTAAAGGAAGCATAGTTCTTTTTGGTATGTTTATGGCATTCTTTGATGCTATAATAAAAACGATTCAATACTTCGCTAAGAAACAATGGTTTGCGAAATGGAAAACAAGCAAAGCTTGGACTATCACTATGAAGGTACTCACAATTATCTTTATAGCTTTCATATGGATACTAAGATGGTTGTTTAAGATACTTAAATTCCTCAACTACTACACTTTAACAATAATTGTTGTTGAAAAACAAGGTTTTGTTAAAAGTATTATCCGTTCTGCAGATCTTTCACTAGATTCAGCTGCCGATATTATAATTGGCAAAGCAGGAGTTAACATTGCAAAAGGTTTATTCACTTTCATGACTTTTGGAATATTCTCAACTGGTGGTTTCTTCCTTGGTTACTATTGGTTAGCAGGTTTGTTCAGCATTCCTGCTGGTTCTCTTGGCGGAATAAGTTTTCAAGTACTCTTTTCATTAGCAGTAGCAGCAGTATTCTTCTTCTTTGGTTATTTACCTACAACTGCTATTCTACGACCTATTTCTACTGCATACAAAACAATACTCTATTTCAACATAGTTGACCCATTCAGAGATCGTCCAGGTAGAAAAACTAGAGTTTCTGGAGATGTACAACGAAGTTTGGATAAAATAAAAGAAGATGTTATGTTAACTTATGATAAGGAAGAAAGACCTACATGGGCAAAACCTGTCGAAGCTGAAGTTTAATTTTTTTCTTTTTCTTTATTTTTTCTTTTTTACATAAATTTTGTAAAATATATAAATAATGATTGCACGTCTCGCAACTTTTTTTAATTTGATTGTAAATCTAATGTTTAGAGATAAAATGTCAAGACGTCCAACAAGAAGAAGCTTAATTGGGAGTTATAGATATAGTGTTGTAATAAAACCTGAAGAAAAGGAGTTTGGAGCAGCTATGAACGGTGCTTTAGATCTATATGATGGTAAGCATGTAGTTGAAACTCACAAATACACCTCCTTTGATCAACTTGCTACAATTATAATCAATTTCTGGGAGAAAATGCTTGGAACTGAAGTTAATGTCCATAGATTCTCTAATTGGCTTTCAGAATATTTTAATGATATTGGTATTTTGGATATAAATTTCTACCAATTATTAGAGAATGTAAGAAATCTTGGGAAGGGTATATCACTTCAAACCACAGGTCTTGAAATACGAGAAGCAAAAGTTGTAAGAGAACCTCTCGAACCTGTTAAACCTAAAGGTCTACCTGCTGAAATAACAGATGCACCTGGAGATAAAATTGTTAAACCTAGTGAATTAATTAAAGCTGAAGAAACAATATCTCCTGAAGTGACAACTTTACCTCCATTAAAGAAAGAGGAACCTAAGGCAGAAGCGCCACCTGATGATACCCTTTTGATTCCTAGTGAAACTCTGAAGAAGAGGGAAACAATAGTCTATGTTGAAGA
>JAEOTG010000239.1 GCA_016839985.1 Candidatus Heimdallarchaeota archaeon
GGATTGATGCTTTAGATGGCGAATTTTCCATTAGAGCTAATGCAGATGCAACAGGCGTTATTGTAGAATCTGATGAAGAAAACAATGGTAAGAAAGAAAATATTAAAGTTAAACCAGCACCTCGTACAGGATATTATAGTTTCAAACCAAGAGGAACTGTTAATTTTAATTTACCAGAAAAATTTGAATTAGATGTTGGAGATAGTATAACAATATCTGGTACATTTAACAGTTCTCTTAATTATCATTTGAATAATGTTAGATTTTCACTATCATCTCAAGGTTTAAATCAAGAATGGGTTGAAGTGAGTCCAGAAACAGTTGAAAAAATAAGATGGAGAGAAAGTGTGGACTTAAACATTAAGTTTACTGTACCATCAGATGCAGATATTTACACATACCCAGTTAAAATTACAGCAACAGCTGATTCAAGGATTGGAGAAGTTAAATTTTCTGATGATATAAATCTTGTTTTAAGAGGAGAGGTAAACGAAACAACAACTGATATACCTGAAGAAAAAACTGATGGTATATCACCATTAACATGTTTGTTTGTTTTCTTTACTGAAAATCCTTTCTTCATGTTGTTAGTGTTGGTAATAATTGTTGTCATACTTTGGAACGGGTTAAAATACATGGGAGTGATAGGAAGTAAGGGTCAATACATTATTGGAAAAGGTTGGGTGATGTCAACAATAACATTTATATGTTTATGTGTTTTTAATTTAAAAGGTTTAACCACCAATGGGTAAATATTATGAAAACAGAAACAGTCCAAGACATCTTAGATGTGAGCCAAGCATTCGCATCAGGAAAAAGACTATTATTACTATTCATTTTGAAAAACGAACCAATGGGTTATACAAGCATCACTAAATACTTTGAGAGAATTGGAATTCCAAGAGGTAGTAGCGAAGTTTACAAACATCTTAAACAATTATTAAGCCAAGGATTCATCGTGAAAAAAAGTAATTCTTACGTTTTAACGCTCAAAGGTTTGAAAGCTGTCGAAAACACTATTGACATAATAAACACCCCCCCAACTGTTCCTGAAGTAAAGCTATCCTTCAATACGAAAGCTGGTTAAAATTAAAAACAAGCTTTAGGTGAATGAAATGGTAACATGGAAAAAAAAGAGTCAATGGAAGAATAATTATGGTAGAAAGTTTGAATTTAAAGGAGTCAAAATTCCGTCCGTGAATATTCCATCCGTAAATAAACCTTTATACATCTTTTTGTTTTTGGTGTTTGCTGTTTCAATTTTATCATATTTAACTTATATTAGAGGAAATTATATTGGAATCTTAGAACAAGATAAAACTAATCTAGAGGGTCAATTAGGTGATTGTAACATTGAGACACAATCATTGACATCTAATCTAAATGAATGTAATAGATGTTTGGAAGGAAATAAAACTTCATTAGAAATTTGTTCAACAGAGAGAAAATCTCTTAGTTCTACTCTATCAAGCTGTAAAGGTGACTTAAATCTATTAGAAGATGACATAACTAGCTGGAGACTTGATTATGATAGCTGTGTTGATGATTTGGGATACTGTGAAGATGAAATAGATGAACAAGATGAAGACTTAGATGAATGTAGATCAGATTTAAGTGACCTTGAAAGCGATCATAATGCTATGAAAAATAATTATGCGGAAGATTATTGTTGTTTATTGCAGAATACAGATCCAAGTATAACACATTATTCAGCAAGTGATACATCAGTAAGTTGTGGAAGTTCAGGAACGGAACTTAGTTGCTGATTTTTTTATTCCTCCAAAAAATTTTTTGACTCTTTTTGAAAATTTTCTAAGTTTAGAAACTTGTCTATATTTTATTCCTGCTAGATTAGCTGCTATATTTAGATAACTGACAGAGACTTTTGAATCAGGCTTATGCCACATTATTGGTATCCCGAGTGCAGTACTATCCATAACAATCTCATCAAAAGGAATAGTCCCTAAAATTCTAGTTTTGAATAAATTCTTTGCTTGTAAGGCCCTTAATTCATAATTTTTGTTTCTGACCATGTTTAAGACAACATGGAAATTACTGTGTCCCATTTTACTAGCTACTTCAGCAACTCTTGTTATATCAGTTAAAGTAGGTATAGTTGGTTTTGTAATGAATATTATTTCGTCGCATGTTTGAAGAACAGATAAAGCCTCTCTTCCTAGGCCAGGAGCTGAATCAAGTATTACATAATCGAATTCTTCACCTTTACATAACTTTGTTATATGAGTTCTAAGGCTTAGTATATCAATGTTTATTACGTCCTTTAGATCTTCAGAAGCAGGTATAAACATTACTCCGCCACAATCCAAAGGTGCAAATTTAACATCTACTTCCTCTCTGAAAATATCATTGAGTGTTACAGAATAGTTCTCCTTACCTAAATAATAAGCAAGATGAGGCGTAGAAACGTTACAATCAATTACAACAACCTTTCTTCCCAGGTTTCTTAATGCAATTCCAAGGTTAATAGAAAAAGTTGTCTTTCCGACACCACCTTTTCCAGAAACAATCCCTATAACTCTAGTCATATTCACACCCAATATGAATTTTTTATAATCGTAAGTAATTTAAGGTTATCGTTAACATCACCTATAATATTTTTTCAAAAATTGAGATTGCTAAATCGATTTTCTAATCATTTTATTGTTAAATAAATTTTGCTCTATGAAAATCAGTTTATAAGAAAATCACAAATCAATATTCGGGGGTGTAAATGTTTTGTTACGATTGTGGTAATCATTATATTTTCGTTTTTAATCACAGTTTTACAAGGACTGAAATCTGTTTATTATGTGGCTCAATAAGAAATATTAACAGGCTTATTAAAACTATCAGGTGCTACTTTTTTTGATTTTTTTTATTTTTATCTTTTGTTGGACATTTCATGTTTGTGCAAGAAGGGAACCAACGTTTACCTTTGAATCTAACTACAATCAAGGGAAATCCACATACTTCACAAGATTTCTTTAAACCTTTGATTCCTCCATGTTGAGGAAGTGGTGTTGAGAATCTACAACCTTTTTTATAATTAGAACAGCCCATAAATCTTTTCCCTGTTCTTCTAGATCGGATTATTTTGAGATCTCCTCCGCATTCAGGACATATCCCAATGATTTTCTCTCCTTTTTTGAAAGTAATGTATGATTTTGATAATTTCTTTCCTATTTTGTCTTTGTTTTCCTTAAATTCCTCCATTGTTTCTGTTAAAACTTTCTTAGCTTTTTTGACTACATCATCTCTCTTTTTCTTACCTTCTCTTACAGATTCCATATCTTCTTCAAATTCCTTAGTTAAATCTTCACTAATAATCCTTGGTGAAAATTCATTAAGGACTTCAATTACTTTCTCACCAAATTTAGTTACCTCTATACTCTTTCCTTTGACATATCCACGGTTATATAATGTCTGTAGAATTTGTGCTCTTGTTGCCCTTGTACCTAAACCTCTCTTTTCCATCTCTCTTATTATAGATCCCTGTGAATAATGGTTAGGAGGTTCAGTTTGTTTATCTAAAAATAACAAATCTTTTACTTTCAAGACTTGACCTTTTTTTAATGGAGGAAGAATCTGTTCTTTCAATTTTATAAATTCACTATAGTATTTCATCCATCCTAATTCAATTGTTCTTATACCTTTAGCCAAGAATTTATGATTTTCAATTATCAAAGTTACTGTCATGGTTTCCCTGATAGCCGGATCTCCAAACAGAGCAAAGAATCTTTTTACTACTAGATTGTATAATTTTTGTTGTTGATTTGTTAAGCGTTTTGGTTTTTCTCCAGTAGGATATATAGCAATATGAGCAGGATCAGTTCTCTTACCTTCGATTGGTTTTAATTCCTTAGATAAAATTTCTTTAGCTATCTTTGTGAATCCATTAATTTTTGATAAAGCTGTCAAGATTTTACTATAACCAATCTTTTTTGGTAATTTTTGAGAAGCTGTTCTTGGATAAGAAATTAAAGCTTGGTTGTATAGTCCTTCTGCTATTTTCATTGTTTGACTAGGTGAATATCCAAAACATTTGTAGGCTTCAGTCTGTAAAGAAGTTGTATTAAAAGGGAGTAGTGGTGATTGTTTGTATTGTTTTTCTTCTATCTCATTAACAGTTGCGTCTTTGTCTTTACACTCATCAAAAATTTTTTGTGCTTTCTCCTTTTCCCAAATTTTATCCTCCTCATAAATAGCAACAATTACAGTTCCATCATGTAAACAATGTAATTCTAAATACCAGAATGGAACAGGTTTGAATTTTCTGATTTCTATTTCTCTGTCAGCTAAAATTTTGAGTGTAGGTGACTGTACACGCCCTCCTGACACTATTATGAATGAATCTTTCAGGAATGCCTTCATTGAGAGAGTTAATGCCCTAGTTGTATTGATTCCCCAATAAAAATCAAGAAAATGACGAGTTAAACCAGCTTCTGCTTGGCCAAAATCTAGGTGTGGA
>JAEOTG010000035.1 GCA_016839985.1 Candidatus Heimdallarchaeota archaeon
TACAGATCAGAAGGGAATTTTAAGAGGAGTAAACAATTCTTGGCAGAAGCTATTGAAATATATACACAGCTGGGAGATTTAGAAAAACTAGCTGATACTTGGAGAGAGCTTGCAAATGCGTTTGAAACAAGTTTAGATGAAGCTTCTTCTCATCCTTCACGCATCATTAATGCATATAAAACAGCTATAAGCTACTATAAGAAACTAAAGTTTCTTGACAAGAAAGCTGAAACAGAATTTGATTTAGGACATGTTATGCTGAATCAATCCAAATTTAACGAAGCTATAAAATATTTCTCAGATTCTCTCTCATTCTTTACAAAAAATAAAGATAGCGAGAACATAGTAACAGCTTTAATCATGATTGGGCGAGCATATTTTAAACTAGATAATAAATCAAAAGCTAGAGATTATATGTATAAAGCAATAGAAAAAATGAGAAAAGCTGAATATTCGCCTGAAAAAATCAGTCAACTAAAACAATCAGTTTTCGCGATGTTAGGTTAATCAAATAACTAAAATGTGGATTTGAAGTCTAAATCTATTTCATCATTATTAGTCAATATTTCTATTTGTTGGAATTTTCGAGGAGATCTCATCAAATCATATATTAATTGCACATCAAAATCCTCTAGATGTTTCTCTGATTCTATAGATTTTGGTAAAATATGCCCTAAAATTTGATATCCTGAAAATATTTTCCTTTTCTTTTTTAAATCCTTTTCACTCATAGTTGTTCCCACAAAAAGAAGTGAAATAACCTCGTCTTCGAAAGTTAATATGTTAATACAAAAAACTTCAAGATTTTCCAAAATGTTACTTCTACTATTTTGATACGTAAAATCTGATATAATTTTTTTAATAACACATAAATCTTTGAGATTCACTAATAAATTTTCTTCCAGAAATTGCTTACTTATTGCAAAAGCAGCATCTGAATCATTTACAGCGTTTTTATAAAGTATGTTTTTTTTCTTATCTCCAAGAAGGGATGGGTGAGTAGTTTTAATATTTAGATTCTTCATTCGTTGTGAAGTCTGAGAGGAAGTTTCTAAATCATATATCATTGATATCCCGATTAGATTTGATAGAGTATAAGCATGTCCCTTTCGTACTTTTCTATGTGCTTCGTCACTTAAGTATTTAGCAAATTTTAGAGCTTTTTCAAAATACACCAAAGTATCCATGGATTTATTGTATCCAAGGATACCATTTGCAATTGCTGAATAATATAAAGCCTTCTTATTATTACTCAAGTTTTCAATATAAGCATCAATTTCCTTTAAGGAAGGTTCAATCAGTTTGTCTGATAGCTTCAAGAAACTTGTAAGAATTGATACTCTTCTAGTTGCTTCCTAATCATTTTTCAAAGCTTTGATTGCTCTCAAAACGATGTTTACTCCCTTTAATATTGTTTCATGGTTTTTAGAAACTGCAACTAAACCAGGATTATCAGATAAGAGTTGAAGAAAGTAATCTGTGGGCATTAGTATCTTATTTTCGGAATATGGATTATTGGATATGATTTCTATTATATTCTTACAAGAATCAAATGCTTTGTTTATCTCTTTTTTAAAGAAGTGTATAAGCCCAATGTTGACTTCGCAAAAAACTATATCTTCATGAAAATCATATTGCGTAGCTATTTCTTTAGATTTTAGAAGATATTCCATAGCTTTTTCTTTTCCAATGGTTCGGTGAATAATAAAAAGGAGATTTAGTGCTCTAACCTTTAAATATGGATCATCCTCTCTAACAGCAATTGCATATGATCTGTTTACTGCTTTTTTAGCACCTTCAAAATCATTAGCAAGTAGAAATGAATCACCTAGCCTTAGATAGAATGTTGCATGTATTTTTTTAGAAACTTGAGGAAGTAAAACTTTAACTATTTTCAGTATTATCATGCCTTCTTTCCTTTTTTCAGCATTGAACAATACTTTGGTTTCTCGTAGCATAAACTCGACAAAATTGTCTTTAGAAAGATTTTCATCTAATTTTAAATGAGCTAAAACGTTCTGAAATTGTTTTTGATCCTTGATTTTCAATGAGAATTCTTTTGGATCTTGCGATTTAAGGTAATTATGCAGTGCAACACTCATTAAGATTTCAATTATAGATGGAATTAAATCTGTTTTGTTTAAATCCTTTACTCAGATGAAAGATGCTTCATGTTAGTCTTTTCTTGATTTCTTCTACAATTTTAGAGGTATCTATTAAATTCTGATCTCCTGTATCTAATTCTCTTATTGTCACCTTATTTTCCTTAAGGTCCCTTTCACCTACTATAATCATAAGAGGTGTACCTCTATTATTTGCATCTTCTAATTGTCGAGATAATTTCCAATTAAAAGGATTGAATATTGTACCGAAGTGTTGCCTTAGTTCATTTGCAATTTTTGCGGATTCTTTAACAACATCTTTCGATATGGGTGCAACATATACTTTAGCAGGATGTGTATATTTCTCTACTCTTCCAAGTTGCTTAAGAACAGAAAGTAGAACAGTTTCTCCCATTCCTATTCCAGTAGCGGGAATTAAGCCCCCACCAAAGCTTTCTACTAATTGATCATAGCGTCCTCCACCAGCTATAGATCTTACAACTGAACCTGTTCTATCATAAAATTCGTAAACTATTCCAGTGTAGTAATCTAAACCTCTGGCAACAGAAGCATCATATATGCAGTTTTCTAGAACACCAAACATTTCTAGATAATCTATCAAATCTTCCATTTTCTTTAACGCTTCAAGTGCATTATCTCCAATATCAATCTCACTTTTCATACGTTCAATGAACAGTTGTGGTGATGCTTTTATTGAAGCAAAGTGATATAGTTTATCAGCTTTTTCAGCTGTCAACCCTTTATCTTTAAGTGCTTTTTTTATTACATTCTCAGCTATTCCTTCAAGATTTTTCGTGTAATCTTTCAAATATTTGTTTTCAAGTAGTTTTTTTCCTAGGTTTTCTAATTTTGGATCTTGCATCCATGCAGTTCTAACTAATAAAGAGAGTTCTACAGTTTGATCTTGTGGCACTCCTTTTTTTACTAAATCTTCTTGAATAAAATCTTGGATATATTTTTCTCTTGAATCTATTACTTTGATTATGTCAAGGTAATTAGATATCTCTAGATATTCGATGAATGATTGAACTAACTCCCTGCTGTTTATTGTGCATATAAAATCTTCATCCTTTAACCCAGCTTTTTTAATTATTGTTGTAGAGAGTGCGATTATTTCTGCATCAGCTCCAACATGATCGAATCCTATAAGATCGGCATTGAATTGAAAATGTTCCTTGACTCTTCCTCTTTGTGGTGTTTCGTCTCTGAAGACTCTTGGAATACTAAACCAACGCATGGGTTTAGCATATCTTTGCTGTTGGTTTGTTACCATCCTTGCCAAAGTTGGTGTCTGTTCTGGTCTTAGTGCAAGTTTTCTCTCCTCTCGATCATACAAACGAAAAGTTTCAGTAGCTAAACTTTGGCCTGATTTATACTCTATCAATTTTGCATATTCAACAGAGGGACCTTCATATTCCTCATAACCGAATTGCCCAGAAACTTCTCTCATAATATTTAATATCTTCTTTATCTCTGCAAAATCTTCGGGATAAAAATCTCTGAAACCTCTGATGCCTTTTAATACTTCTTTTAATTCCTTATCCATGATTTTATCAAAATAAGAAAAAATGAAAAATATTTAACACTATTGTTCAAGACTGATTTGTTATTAAAAGGGTAAATAAACTCTAAATTTCGTTTTCAACAATTGATATCTCAAACATTGGTTGTTGTTTTTCCGACCAGAATGTCTGATTGTCAATCATGTATTTTATGAGATAACTAGTTAAATCAGATTCGGATAAATTAGTTCCTTTTTCACTTCTTAACCCATGAATTTCTTTTACAAATTCTGTCAACAGACGCATCAAGAGATTTGTTCCTTTAAATTCTTCACTTTTTGTTGTTATCAACCAGCAAGAAGTTTGATCATCTGCTGCCATAACAATTTGTCTTCCTTTAAATCTCATATATTCCAGAATAGATTCCTTTCCAGAGGCAAATTTATACCTAATAACAGGTAGAATTCCTTTATCTATAATTATTGTATCTGGTGTTCGTATTCTAGCTTCGATTATACCTTCATCTGTTTTAATGTAAGCAACAAAATATTCTACAGAAATTCCTGCAGAAATCAAATTAGTAATAATTGCATTTGCTAACCAGTCAACAGTTTTGTTGATGTTTTTACCTGTAATGGGTGAAATTGCAAAAGATTCTATGTTATGTGCATCTGAAATAAGTTGAAATGTTTTTTGAATTGATTTGAGTACCTTAGTATTAACAGATGTGTCCCAAGTATTTATGAGGACTAGAATTGGTGATTGGTGCTTTAACCATTTAAGAGCTCTAATAAACCATTTTTTGGATTCATCTAATTTACTTTCTTCCGTTGCATCAACTACGTAGATCAAAGCATCAGATCGAGAGATATAACTTTCCCATAAAGATTTTCTGAATGCTTCCTTCCCCCCCAAATCAGTGAGGCCAAGTCTCAAACCACCGATTTTAACTATCTCATGGTTTATGCCAAAGGTAGTATAAGTCTCAGAAATCTCTTCTCGAAGGATTTTGTTAACTATCGTGGTTTTTCCTACACCATCTAGACCAGCGATAGAGACCATCAAATCTCTGGTCGAGAGTTTCCAATCTTTATAACCATTCGATCCCAACAAATCCTTCACTTCTTCGACACATTTACACTTAAATGATTTATGTCGCCAGAAAAACCCCTAATATAATTATTTATTGAAACTTTAAAAACATTCTGAATTTATTGTTCGCAATTCCAGATTATCTGAATTGAAATTATTATATTGAAAACAATATTCGAATCTAAATAATCTCCCCCAAGATTATGTTCTTGTTACCTTTTTCTCATCTTTCAGTTTTTTCATAAAACCACAACAATTATATATCAATGATTGGAAAAGGAGATTGAAATTTACACTCAATTATTACTAGAGTGAGGTTAAAAAAATGTATGGAACACCTGTTTATATTCTTAAGGAAGGAACAGAAAGAACTCGAGGAAAAGACGCCCAAAGAAATAATATCACAGCTGCAAGAGCTGTATCTGAAGCTATAAGATCAGCTTTGGGGCCTAAGGGCATGGACAAAATGCTCATAGATAACTTTGGTGACACTACAGTAACCAATGATGGTGCAACAATTTTAAAGGAAATTGAAGTAGGCCACCCCGCAGCTAAATTTGTTATTGATCTTGCTAAAACACAAGATCAAGAAACAGGCGATGGAACAACAAGTGTTGTTGTTATCGCTGGTGAATTATTAAAACAAGCTGAAGAACTTCTTGATATGGATGTCCATCCAAGTTTGATTGTTGAAGGTTATAAACTTGCACGTTTTAAAGCAGAAGAGATTTTAGATGAAATGGCAACAGAAGTACCGTTTGAAGATGATAAAACATTAAAATATGTTGCTCAAACTTCAATGTCTTCTAAAATTATAAGCGGAGAAAAAGAACCTCTTTCAAACCTTGTTGTTAAAGCAATAAAAGCTGTTGCTGAAGACAAGGAAGGAGAAATGCATGTTGATATTGATAATGTACAAATACAAAAGAAGAAAGGTGGAAGTCTTGTTGACACAGAACTGATTGATGGAATTATTTTAGACAAAGAAGTTGTTCATTCTGATATGCCAAAGAAAGTTGAAAATGCAAAAATTCTTCTTATTGATAAAGGACTTGAATTAAGTAAAACTGAAATTGATGCTAAAATAAATATTACAAGTCCTGATCAGATTCAAGCGTTTTTAGATAACGAACATGAAATGTTAAAAGAAATGGCAGATAAGATTATTGAAGCTGGAGCTAATGTTGTTCTATGTCAAAAAGGAGTAGATGATATCGTACAGCACTATCTTGCTAAGAAAGGCATTGTTGCTGTTAGAAGAATAAAAAAGAGTGACATGGAAAAATTAGCTAAAGCTACAGGTGCTAAAATCACAACAAGTTTAGAAGAAATTGATCAGTATCTTGGAAAAGCAAAAACAGTGGAAGAAAAATCAATAGGTGACGATAATATGATATTTGTTACTGGTTGCATTAATCCAAAAGCTGTATCTATTCTAATTCGTGGTGGAACAGAAATGATTGTTAACGAAGCTGAACGTGCTCTACATGATGCATTGTGTGTTGTTCGACAAGTAGTTCATGACAAGAAAGTTGTTCCAGGTGGTGGAGCCCCTGAAATTCGTATAAGTCAAAAACTAAATGACTTTGCAATGGGTCATTCAAGCAAAGTTCAACTAGCTATTGAAAAATTTGCTAAAGCAATGGAAATCATACCAAGAACATTAGCTGAAAATGCAGGACTGGATCCAATTGATGTAATCTCAGAACTTCATTTGCAGCATTCCAAGAATGGTCATGTATTTGGTGTTAATCCATTTGCAGCTAAAGTTGATGATATGGCAAAACAAAATGTGTGGGAACCAATATCTGTTAAGAAACAAGCAATAAATAGTGCTGCTGAAGCTGCAGAAATGATACTAAGAATTGATGATGTTATAGCTGCAAAAGAATTATCTGGTGCTGGAGGACCACCACCAGGTGGCGGCATGGATGAAGACATCTAAGATATCTTTCTTTTTTTCTTTCTTTTATTTTTAATCTTCAAAAAGCCAATTAGTAGATTCTATCAAAAAAGTTCAGCTATAAGTTTTAAGAGCTTTTGTCACTTTGTCTAACATATCTTTAGTAATTTTATCAGATTCTAGTTCTACTATCGAAACCCAAGTAGAATAGGCCGCTTCTCTTATTTTGTTATTCTTGTCTGTCATACCATCTACGATAACATCAACAATTTCAGGTGTGAGATTCAGAGTGCCATCCTTCTGAATCTTCTGTGTTATGTATGACATATTGTCCACTTTCACAATGTATTTCTCTTTAAAAATGTTTTTCATTTCTTGAAAAGAATGCTTTTCAACAGAATTTTAAATTCTTTAATAAGAAAAGAAGTAAGGCAAAGAAGAAATATTATTGCTTCGCTTTTTCTGCAATTGTCTTTCCTAATTCTTTAGCATGTTTTAATAATTCTTCAGTTGGAGCCCCTTTGAATTCTAACAAAGGTTCAACAATTTCCCAATCCAGTTCTCTTAAATCATCTGCTGCTTGTTTTAAAGCTCTTCCACTCCACATTGATGAACCAAAGAACCCTACAATCCTATCACGAAGATTTTTTCTTTTCATTAAGTGAAGATAGTAAGATGTTTTTAGAAAAGGACCTCCGTCATATGTTGGAAATCCAAGTATTATTCCCTTATTCTTCCAAGATTCTTTTAGTAAATAACTTAGATCATGTCTCGAGAAATCTAACACAGTAACCTCTACTCCTGCTTCCTTAACTCCTTCGACTACATGGTTAACAACTTGTTTAGTATTTCCGTACATTGATCCCCATATTATAACAACAGAAGGATTAGCTTTTCTTTCTGATATATCTTCGTACAGCTTTATTATTCTCCCAGGATCTTTTCTCCAGATTAATCCATGAGCTGGTGCGATTATTTTGATAGGTAATCCTGATAATTTTTCCATAGCTTTCTTCACATATTTCACATATTTTGCTACTATATTACTGAAATATCTAATTGTTTCTTCATAATAATCGTCAGGATTAACTTCATCATCGAAGATCCCAACATCTAGAGCTTTGTATGAACCAAAAGCATCACAAGAAAAGAGAACTTGTTCTCTTGAATCATAAGTAACCATTGTTTCTGGCCAATGAACTAAAGGATCCATATAGAACACTAATTCCCTGTCACCTAGATTTAGTGTTTCCCCTTCCTCAACAACGTGCACTTTTTCAGTAATTCTGTAAAGGCTTTCAACCATACCTTGTGCTTTCTTTGAACAGTAAATTTTTGCATTGGGAGTTTTCTCTAATAGTCTTACTAGAGAGCTACTGTGATCAGGTTCTAGATGGTTTAAGATTATGTAATCTATTTCTTCAAAAGGTGTAACTTCTTCTACTTTTTTTAGAAATTCATCTACAAAGTGAATTTTAACTGTATCAATGACTGCAGTTTTTTCACCTTTTACTATGTAACTATTATAACTAACTCCTTCGGGTAGAGGCCATAATCCCTCAAAAAGATCTGTTTCATAGTCATTTACTCCAACATAATAAATACCTGATACTATTTTTTTCATTCCAATCAACTCATAGTTCCATAGAAATAACTTGGATTTCTAGGTTAGATTCTCTAAGAATTATTCAACTTAAATTCAAATAATTTATTTAAAAATATTGGCGTTTATCGAAAAGATGTTAGCTTTTTAACCAAAATTCTTATCTAGTATAACAGAAATACTATCTGTGTAAGAAATGCAACTAAGAGGAATTGATAAGGATATTATTGCAAAACTGGAAGAAGCGGGATACACTTTAGAAAGTTTAGCTATTTCTTCTTCAGAGGAGCTATCAGATAAAGAAGATATAGAATCAGAAATCGCTAAGAAAATAATTGAAAAAGCTCAAGCATCTTTAGGCATTCAGCCTATTTCAGCAATGAAATTCTTAGAACTGGAATCCAAAAGAGGAAGAATAACTACATCATCAAATGAATTGGATAGCGTTTTAGGTGGAGGAATTTGGACACAAGAATTAACTGAAATAGCTGGTGGTTTTGGTTCAGGTAAAACACAATTGTGCTTTCAATTATGTATAAATGTGCAACTTCCAGAAGACGAAGGTGGATTAAATGGTAATGCTTTCTTTATTGATACGGAAAGAACTTTTTCACCAAGAAGAATTGTTGAAATGGCAAGTTACAGAGAATTAGATGTAGAAAAAATATTGAACAATATCTACATCGGATCAGCTTTAAACACTAACCACCTCTTTAGTATAATTGAACAACTTGATTCAATAATAGAAGAGAAAAATATAAGATTGTTAGTTGTTGATTCCTTTGCTTCACATTTTAGATCAGAATATATTGGTAAGAAACGTCTTGTAGAGAGACAACAAAGAATTATGCAGATAGCGGAAAAACTGATTGTACTTGCAGTTAAACATGATATAGCTGTTGCTGTGACTAATCAGATAATTGCAAATGTTGACGAATTTCTATTTGGGAGTCCAGAAGAGCCTGCTTTAGGTTTTGCTTGGGCTCATCGTCCTCAACAAAGATTATTTTTCAGAAAATCTAGAGGTAGTTCTCGAATAGCAAGACTGTTTGATTCTTCACGAATGCCTGAAAGAGAAGCTCTTTTTTATGTGACAGAAAGAGGTATAACTGATGCTCCATTACCTTCTGATTTCTATGAATAGGAAGAATCAAATTAAAAAATCTTTATTTTTTTGTTGCAGAATAAACTTTAGTCCTTCTAGAACTAGTGATTAATTCTACAATATTGTTAGTTTCAGCTTCTTTCAATATTTTTTTTGCTGCACTAACTCTTACATTGTATTTATTAGCGAGATATTCTGGTGTAATCCCTTTAGCTCTAGCTAACTCTTCATCTATCTTTTTCTTTGTTTCATCATCAGGAAAGAGATCTCTTGTAATTGGAACAAATTCGACAACTAAACCGAACTTTTTCTTCTTTCTTATGACTTTTTTCTCACTAACTGACATCTTACTCGGTTCTGGGTTTTTCTTGCAGACTTTTAAGTTATTCGATTGACTAGGAATTGCTATTTTTCAATGAACCAAAACCTTGATATTTTTATTCTAAAAATTCACACATGGAAAAAATAGAATTAGTCTTAGATACATTCAAAGGGAGAAATGAAGATTACCCCTTATTTAGTCTGTGGAAGCATTTTCCTTATGACGATAAAGACCCTGTTCAACTTGCTGATGCACATGAGAAATTCTTTACAAGATATTCA
>JAEOTG010000240.1 GCA_016839985.1 Candidatus Heimdallarchaeota archaeon
CAAGAATTCTTTGGTTTCTTTATTTTCAATTGCAAAAACAAATGCGTTCATGTTCTTTCTTCTCTGATGAACATTATTTATCCAATCCTCTTCCATCATGCTGGACATAGGAAGAATATTGCCAAGAAAAACTCTAGATTCATATGTGTTCCAATGTTTCATAATTTCTTCAACATCAGATTTCTCTATGGCTCTCAATTGAATTTTATCTCCAATAAAAGGAGATCCCTTTTCAAGAATTTCTTTCATAAAATTTGACTTTATATCTAACTTAAGAATTTTTAGTTTTCAAAGAAGATTTTTAAAAAATTAACATAAATAATATTTTAAATACCATAATAGAATATTAATTTCATTGAGGTTCATTAAAGTAAGGTGAATAGTATGAGTTATATTGCAACTCTTATTCAAAAAACATTCAAACGAAGACTGGGGAAGAATATTGGTACATTAATTGCCATTTCTTTAGGTGTTAGTTTAATGGTAGGAGTTCAGATTACTATCACAAGCTTTGCTACAGAAGCAATTGATTTCTTTGTTGAAGCAATTGGGGAAAATGATATTATTATTACAGGATTTAGTTTCCCAATCTCAAATTATCAAAATATTGTTGATAAAATTGATTCATCTCCAATAAATTATACAGCTCTAAACATTCGGATTTCACAGAGTGTGGCAATATATAATCTAGAGTCAGGAGAATTAGAAAAAGGTGTTAGCTATACAGGAATAGAGCTAGATGAAGATCCAGTTTTTGGGTCATTCTATGATACAAATGGTTCAAAGATAACTCAATCGGAACTTTCAAACATATTTTCAAATGAAACAAATATTATGATTAGCGAAAATTTCGCAGAAGAACTGAATGTAACACTTAATTCTGTAATGAAAGTAAGAGTTGGAGAGCTTAATTCAACAGCTCTTCTATTTGACTACAAAACATTTGATGTAACAGTTGCCGAATTAGTTAAGGAGGAAGGAAAAGGAAAGGAACTTGGAGGAAGAACAATTTGGACAAGCATTGAAAACATGCGATCAATTGTTGGTTTTGGACCAAATGAATGTAGCGAAATTAGTATAGCACTAAGTGGTAATCATGAAGAATTTCCTGTTACTAATGAGTATGCAAAAGAAGTTGAAGATGAGCTCATAGAACTGTTAGAAGGGGACAATGTAATTGTAATAGCTTTTCGGGCTTTAATATTAGAAACAGCTGATGAAGTCCTGCAAGATGTACTTCTTGCATTTAATTTATTTGGGGCTCTTATTATTTTCTCTGGTGTATTGCTATTAGTAAATATCCAACTTATACAAGTTGAGGATCGTATAAACCAATTAGGTATTCTTAGAGCTATTGGAGCAAGAAGAAGAGAGATTATTAGAATGATATTGCTAGAGTCTGCAATTTTAGGTCTCTTGGGTTCATTCTTAGGTGTTGCAGGTGGGTACGGTATGTCAAGATTTCTTGTTTGGCAAATTGGTAAAACCTTCTTTGATGGTGAAGCTATTTTACAACCTATTGTAACTTGGGGAGCAATTGGATACTCACTTGCTATTGGATTAATCTTGGCAATTGGAGCTGGAATTTTCCCTGCAATTCGAGCATCAAGAGTTGATGTGATTGAAGTCATTAGAGGAATAAAGAAAGTAAGTAGGAAAAAAGCAGGCAATGTTACTCTAGCAGTAGGAATAGCTTTCATCCTTGCAGGAATTAGCGTTTTTACGACTCATTTGTTAATTTTTGATTCATTTTTCACCGCAGCTGGATGGAATACAGCGATAGAACAATGGACGTTTATGGGAGCTTCTGCGGGAATTCTATTGGGTGTTAGTATTCTGCTAGGATATTTCTTCTCTAAGAAAATAATGAGTAATGGCATTGGTTTAACATTTATTGTAATTGCAGTTTTAATGTTATTATTATCTTTACCACAATTAACCGACTTAAGAGAGAATAACAAGATTTTGATTACTCTAGCTATAGTTCTCGCTTTAGGTACAATTATATGGGTAGGAGTTAATCTTTCAGCTGTTACAAATTTCATAAGAAATATATTATACAAAACTAGAATGAGAAAGGGTGTTTCTTTAATAGCAAGCAAGTACATGACTTCAAAAGCGATAAGAAGCACCTTAACGTTTGGAATATTCACTCTCGTTTTAACAATGAATATTTTTGCAAGTGTATACCAATCAACATTTGCTTATAACACACTAGAATCTGTTGAATTCTTGAGTGGAGGAGCGTCAATATTTGTTGAATTAGATACACCAGTTTCAAACATATCCTTGGTTAATGTTGAAGAAGATTTATACCAAGTTGATAATTCAATCACTAACGTTCAAGGTATAAATTCAACACTTGCATTCATACAAACGGATGAAGATGTAGAAGACTTAGAAATACCGTCAGATTTCTTCCCAAGTGTAATAGATCTTATCTATAATGATACATTTAAAACAGGTGATGATTACACATTTGATTTTATTTTTGAACAGTCAGTTACTCAATTAAATGATAAATATAAACCAGCTGCATCTGAAAGCTATCAACTTGAATATAGTCATGAAATATGGGATTTCTTCTACAATAGAACAAAATTCAACAAAGAAGGTTTTATTGATGATGAAAATGGTCTTCCAACAGTTATTTCAACAAGTATGATATTCTTACCTGGTGATGTTTTTAATCTTACCAATTTCTATGGAAATCCAACAGAAGTAATAGTTTTAGCAACTATGCGTTTGTATCCTTTTAGTATAAGTAGCAGTTTTCCAGCTCTGCTTATTACTCCAGATTTGTATCCATTTTTATATCTCAACTTCGCTCTCTACCCAAAACACACAAAATATCTTGTAAGTACTAATGAAGATTTCAGAACTGGAAGAAACTCTATAATTGCAGAAGAAATTGAAGAATTCTTTAATGGTAATGATTCTGTTTTGATTCAAACAGAAGACTTTGTTGCAGCTTCAGCAACAAATGTTTGGGATGAAATGCTGGAAATAGTTGACTTTCAAGTAAGAACATTCGATTTTATGCAGTATTTCGTCAGTTTTGGTTTAGTTGTTGGAGCTCTAGGTATGGTAATTATTGCAGTAAGAAATGTATCTGAAAGACGTAGAGAAATAGGTATGATGAGAGCAAGTGGATATAAAAAACGTCAAATTATAGGTTCAATAATGATAGAATTGTTTATCTTAGCTATACTTGGTTTAGTTATGGGTATAATAAATAGCATATTACTAGGTTGGGCTTTAGCTAGGGTGTTTGACTGGTTATTAATAATACCAGTTGTGAGAGTGCTAATATATACAGGAATAATGATAGGAATAGCACTTCTAGCTTCAATAATTCCAGGGATAAGAGCAAGTCAAATTACTCCTGCAGAATCAATTAGGTATGTTGGGTGATATAAAGATGAAGGATGATATTATAGTTAAAACAGAAAATCTCCATAAGATATATGCTCAAGATACACCAATGGAAGTTCATGCTTTAAGGGGTATTGATATAGAAATAAAGAGAGGAGAAATGGTTGGAATCATGGGACCGTCAGGTTGTGGAAAAACAACTCTATTGAATCTTCTTGGAGGAATAGATCAACCCACACACGGTAAAATATACATTGAAAATCAAGACATAAGCTTACTAACTGATATTGAGATGACAAATTTTAGATTAAGAAATATTGGTTATATTTTCCAGTTATTCAACCTCTTTGAATTTTTGTCTGCACTTGAGAATACAGTTCTTCCATTATTATTAACAGAAACTACTCGTTTAGAAGCTGAAGAAGAAGCAAAAATGATGCTTCGACAAATGGGCATAGGAGATAAAATCTATCATCTCCCAAATGAATTAAGTGGGGGAGAACAACAACGTGTGGCTGTTTCTAGAGCACTGTTAATGTCTCCAGCAATAATATTAGGAGATGAACCTACAGGGGATCTCGATCAAGATACATCTACTGAAATAATGAATCTTTTTGTATCTATAAATGAAAATTACAAACAAACATTCCTTGTTGTTACTCATTCGGAATATATCGCTAGTTTTTGTCATAGAATCATAAGAATAGTTGATGGAGAAATAGTAGATTATGGAGGTGGAAAGAAATGACACAAGAGATTATAACTACTACAGAATTTCAAACAAATCAAGTCGAACTAACTATTGGAATTCTCATTAACAAACTTAACCGAGATTCATTACTTGTACTCATTAGAAAATTCAAGAAATATCTATCAAGAAAATTAAAAGCTTCATCTTTCAAAACTCAAGAGGTAAACACCTTCTTATTCATAACTTGTGACTTTCCTTTAGAACATGTTGAGCATCAAGAACAAAGAAAGAACGTGGTAAATCAAGTTGAGCAATTACTTCAAAATTATTGCCAAAATGAATGCTCATTATATGCTAAGAAGATTCGTCAAAATATCGAGATTAAAGATATAACTAAAATGCTTACTCAACTTGTCAAGAATTCAAAATCTGAAAATATCCCGGATTTAGTCAAACAAATTGAAGAAAAAGCAAATGATATTGATGACAGAGTTGTAAAACATGTAAGTGATGTTCTACTTAATAGTTTTATAACAATTTGGGATTTTCCTAAAGAACATGCAGATATAATAATGATGCCAGATCTCATTCTAAAAAGAGAAGTTGACGACAAGGAGAGTAACATTCCACTAAGAACAATATCAGAAAATCTTGCAATAATGCAATTTGGAAAAACATGTATTAATAACTTAAATCCGATGTTAGAATCAGCTGAAGACGCAATTAAGTTATTAGAAAAACAATTCACAGATAAGGATTATGTTTCAAAAATAGAAAGAGAAATGAGTGATAAACTATGGAGAATATTACGTGTAGTTTTTGGGTTATTATCCTCAACACAACAAGTAGTCTCTATCTTGCATAAACAAATTAAAAGGATATCAGAAGTTAGAGTAGATTTAATAAAACAAGTGGAGAAATTGGATTATAGTCCTCTAATGGATTATTTAATGCTGCTTGAGAGTACTATTATCTGTGATGATTATATCTCAAAACTAAATTTCATTCAGAAGAGAGTGAAACACACTTATCAGATTTTATTAGAGATTATTAATAAATTCAAAGATGTTCCAGATATTCAAAGTCCCGATGTTAATGAGCTTGCAAAAATAATTATTCAAACATTGGCAGAAATTCAACTACTGAAGTTTTATTCTGATAAATTTAGAGATTTAGCTTACTTTCAAACAATCCCAACTGAAATTAGTCATGAGAAAGAAGCTGAAATAGAAATATCTCCTGATATAATACTCAAAGGAGTTTCTCTATTCAAAACATATAGATTATTAGGATCGACAGTCTATGCTTTAAGGGGAGTAGATTTAGAGCTGAAAAAAGGAGAAATAATATCAATTGTTGGTCCTTCAGGAAGTGGAAAAACCACCTTACTAAATCTTCTATCTGGTTTGGATACTCCTAGTAGAGGGGCTGTTTTTCTGTTAGGTAAGAATATTGATCTTTTATCAGATTCAGAATTATCTATGTTTAGAAGAAAGAATATGGGTTTTATTTTTCAATACTATAATCTAATACCTCAATTGACAGTTCTTGAAAATATCATGTTACCTGGATTAATGGCAGGTCGAAATAGAAGAGAAGTTAGAAAAAGAGCATTGGAATTAATTGAAGAAGTTGAACTAGAAAGGTTTCAAAATCAGTTTCCAATCAAACTAAGTGGAGGTCAACTTCAAAGAGTAACAATAGCAAGAGCAATGATCAACGATCCTGCAGTTCTTTTTGCGGATGAGCCTACTGGAGATTTAGACTCACAAACAGGACAAAAAGTAATAGAGCTAATTAGTAGGTTTTCTAAAGAGAAAAATACTGCAGTTATTCTAGTAACTCATGATTTAGAAATGACAAAAGTCAGTGACCAAATTATAAATATCCAAGATGGAAAGATTTTAGCTGATTAAATTCTTCTTTTCTCAATTTTTTTAATTTTCTTCATCCATCTGTAAAATTTCTTTGTATTTTGAGGATAATTCTTTGATAGTTTCTTTATCCTTTCAGCAAGTAATAATCCCTTTGCAACTTTTATGAGTAAAACTGGTTTTCTCAGTCCCTTAATAATTTTCTGAAAAATTGGTAATTTTACTGAATAATCTTCCATTATTGCATCTACGTCATTTTGGGAGATTATTTCTTTCTCGAATAAGAATGAGAAATCTCTAAAAGGAACTGAATTTAGTAATTTGTGAACTGCAATCCCTAATCCTCCATCATAACCGTACATATCCCACATCTTCACATTATAATCCCACAAAGCTTCTTCACTATAATCTTGATTTCTTATTGCTAGTTCTACTACTTCTGCAGCATAAAAACCACTTAGTAATGCAGGAGCATGTCCTTCTCCACTAATTGGATTTACTAAAGCTCCTGCATCTCCACAAGTGATAAAACCATTACTTACCATAGAATATAATGGTAATCTTCCAGTTAAAGTATCACCTGCGGCGTCTATAATTTTCGCTTTCGGGAAAAATTTGTTTCGAAGTTGTTCACATATCTTTTTTGCACTGAATTGTTTATTATAATCATTAATCAACCATCCAACACCTATATTTAGCTTCTTTTCTCCTTTTGAGAAAATCCAGAAATATCCTGGAGCTGGTAGCTCTTTGTGGTATTCAATTCTCATTTGTTTTTGGTAATTGTGAGGTTTAGGTACTTCGATTATTTCTAGATAAGAAACTATTATTTCTTTATTGTGCAGTTTTTTAGGAAACTTATCTGAAACATCTTCTGTGATGTTTCTTCGTACAATACCTGTAACACCTGAACAATCTGCTACTATTTTCGCATAGATTTTTATTATCTTCCCATTCTCTTGACGGATTCTACAACCAACAACTTTGCCATCTTCAATAAGTGTATCAACAACTTTATGTTTTGGTTTGATTTCAACACATGGAAAATCCATCATTAATGTATTCAACAATCGTTGTCCATACTTCAATCTATCAACAGTTTGTGATGAATGATAGATTTTTAGTTCATAATCTAAAGTTGGTTGAAAATGAGCTGTGTCTAGTATCTCAGAGATTTCTTCTCCCCTCGGAGGATTAATTCCACAGAGCTCAAATAATATTCCTGCTGCTTTTAGCGAGAGTGCATCTCCACACGGTTTGTATCCAATCATTTTTTTTGTTTTTTGATCCACTAAAATACAAGAAATGTTTCTTTTGCCAAGATTTAATGCAAGACTGATACCTGCAGGTCCTGCACCAACAATAAGAACATCAGTCTTTATATCTAAATCTAGCATTCATTTTTCTTAATGGATAAGTAATTAAAAATCTTTCAGTAAGTTATTTTGAAAAACCTAGTTTTTAAATAGAACAAATATTTTTCATAATTATCTATGAATATTAGTGAACTACAAAACTATATGAAATTAGTAAAAAAATCACATGAGGCATTTCGTGATTTTATTACCCATTTGTCTGAAGAAATCCTGGAATGGAAAATCCATGAATTTACTAACTCTGTTAGTTGGATAATTCAACATATTATTCAGAATCAAAAGTGGATTGCAGATGTGATTTTGAATAAACAAGCTAAACGTGAAAGCTCACCAGTTTTTGATGAAAAATTAACAATAGACCAATTAGTTACAAAATATGAAAAACTAGTTTCCTATGTGGAAGGTAATTTCAGCAAATTAAATGATGAGATTTTAAGAGAATTTAGAAATTACAAAGAATATTCAATGAGTGTTGAAGATTGGTTATTTGAATATATATTTCATCTAAACCAACATAGTGGAGAAATCAGTTTAATTGCTAAAGCTTGGAAAAGAAAAGAAAGATCTATCCAAGATTAATCATTTTTTGTTTCGTTAGCTTCCAAAATTTCTTCAAGCGTAAAGGGTTCTATGTGAATAATTATATCCATGAATTCTCCTTCTAATTCCAATTCCTTCTTTACTCGTTCTGAAACAGCATGTGCTTCCAATATTGATAACTCTGGATCAACAAGTATGTGGAAATCACCTGTGTATTTACCTAACAGAGATCTTAATCTAATAAAATGTACTTCTTTAACTTCTTTGAATGACAATGCTATTCTTCTCAGTTTGACTAGAACTTCTTGAGGAGGTCCTTTATCTAATAAATCAGGTAGTGCATTTCTAATAATATCTAATCCAGTGAAAATGATTAAACCAACTATTATAAAAGCGCTAGCTGGATCAAGCCACATTACATTAAATCTAACTCCAATATATGCAATAATAACAAAAATTGAAGAAAAAGCATCAGTTCTATAATTTTTTGCGTTTGCAATGAAAACAGGAGAATTCAATTTGTTACCGATTCTATACAATATAAAAGCAAGAATCATCTTTCCAAAAAAGGAAATTAAAGCCGCTATAAGTACAAGGATACTAAATTCTAGCTGTATTCCTTCTCTTAGACGACTTATAGACTCATCTGCAATGAAATATGATGAAAAAAATAGCGTAAAAGCTATTGCAAAACTAAAAATGAACTGGAATTTTTGATGACCAAATGGAGGAGATTTATCTGCTGGTTTTTTACTTATTCTTTCACCTACACCTGCGAAGGTCGCTGTAACTAAATCCAGAACTGAATCAAATCCATCAGCAATTAAACTAATAGAGTTAAAAATGATTCCCACAATTAGTTTGAGGAGTAAAAG
>JAEOTG010000241.1 GCA_016839985.1 Candidatus Heimdallarchaeota archaeon
ACTCCTCAATTTATTGTTGAATATATAGTGGATACCGCATTGTCTCAGTCTTTAACTAGTAAGATATCACCGATTGAGAGTGAACAAGAAGCTGTTTTATTGAATCTCAAAACAAAAAAAGAAGTAATTAAAACTAATCACGCTTCCTCGTTGATTAAACAAATTCTCCCTAATTTTTCAATTTGCGATGTCTCTATGGGCTGGGGTGTTTTCCTTTTATATGCTTTTGATTATTTTACTCATTTATACAAGTCGTCGTTCAAATTACTGGAAGATGATGTCCCTAAGCTCTTTCCAGGCAAATTTTCTTCTGAAGAAGACATTGAATATTATATAATATCAAATATAATTTCAAACAATATTTTTGGTGTAGATATCGCGAAAGATTCTGTGAAACTAGCTTTTTTCAAAACAATAGAAAAAGCTATGCAAATACTAAAAAAAGAGGAAATTTTACTCCCTAAACCAAATTATCATGTTGGTAACTGCTTAGTTGGAAATATTACAAATGATTTCAGAATAGACAAAGAAAGCTTGAATGATGCTTACACTGAATCTATTATCTCTTCTATAAACAAGAACGAGAGAATTAGATCAAGAGAATGGTTAAGAAAAGCTAACTTGTTTAATTGGTCTTTTTGTTTTCCAAAAATCTTCGAAACAGGAGGATTTGATGTAATTGTTGGAAATCCTCCATATATTAATGTAAAAAAAATAAAATTGGGTGAAAGAAGGGTATACTCAAGATTATACAATACATATAATCCCAATGGGGACATATCAAATGTTTTTTGGGAAAGAGGTCTAAATTTATGTAAAGATGATGGGATTATTTCACTTATAACTCCTCGATATTGGTTAGAAGGTAGTCACAGCAATTCATTAAGAAACTTCATCCTTAGAAATTCCACTATCAGAGAAATAATAGATTTTCGAAGTAATAGATCTTTATTTGCACAAACGGAAAACAAACTAGGAGTAGATACAGCTATTGTTACACTTCAAAAAAACAAGACGGAAAATAATATAGTAGATGTTTTTCTTTCTACTGATGATTCTCAGATAAAGAAGATTAAAAAAGATAATTTCAAACATCTCACAAAATCACAAACATCTCTTTCTGAAAAAAGATGGATTTTTGAAAAACTCCCAATATTAGATAAAATTGAAGATTGGGCTAAATATAGATTAGGCGATGATAAAAAAAATCGAAGTTTTACCGGTATTTGTGAAATCGGAAAAGGTTGTTCAACTGGTAATAATAGAATCTTCAAATTAACAAAAAAATCGGCTTTAATATATGAAGGAGCTGAAGATGAAGAGCTTATTTTAGAAAATCATGAAAAAAGTATTTTACGTAGACTAATCAAAAACAGTGATATCAAAAGATATTGGTGGAACCAAAGAGATCAATATTGGATCTTCCTAAAAGACAAGAACATTGAAAATTATTCTAATATTAAGAAGTATCTAGAAAAGTACAAACCAGTTCTAGAAAGAACCAAAAGAAAATATAAATTGAAAAATTATTATGATTATGCAGCTTATCGTTCTCTCCCACTAATCAACCATTCCCCCAAAATTATTTGTCCTTATCAATCAAATAAAAACAGATTTGCTTTACTAACTGATGATAAGATAAGAACTATTTATGAAACTGACATAATTACAATTATTCTAAAAGAGGACTATGAGAGAACCTTTGATTGGCATTATATGCTTGCAGTGCTTAATTCCGAAATTATGAATTATTATACTAGATTTATGAATAAGAAGGTCTATAACTTAATTGATTTTCGAACGAATCAACTATCTCATATACCTATAATGCAATGTAAAAATCAACAAATCATCAAGCATTTTGTGAAAAATCTTCTTACATTAATATCATTAAGACAGCAGAAAAATTCAAACTGGATTCTTCAAGGGATTAAACTTCATGAAGATATACTGAATAACTTGATTTTCGAAACCTATCTCAGAGAAGAACTAGAAACATCACTAGCGTCATTCTTAGAAGAGAATGTTAAGGGTTTGTTTTTTTTTGACATTCCAGAAGAATCCATCTTAACAAACCATAATCAGTTAACTGATCTAATCATGAATGAGCGTAACTCTAAAAGAAATATTGAAAAAATCAACAATCACCCTGAAGTAAAATGTATAAAGAAATATTTAGCTCTTAACTAGAACTTTCTTATGCTTTTTTAACCATAATTCAGGCGTTGAAAATCTAACATCTTCAATGTTTTCTAAAGCTGTAATAAGTTTTGTAAAAGATTTAAGGTTCTCTTTAATTTCCCTTTCTATAAGGTAACGTTCCTGTGAAATATTGTAAGCAAAGTGCCAAGAATGAAAATTAACTGAGATATATGAAATCTCATCTTTTGAATTTCCCACTAATTCTAGATAGTTTGAGATGATTTCTTCTAGATTCCTTTTACTCTCAAGCAGTGGCCATAGATATGTATACATACCTCTCATTTTGCTATTTTTTGGGGTTTTAATTACTGGAAATTCAATTAACTTTCTAGTTTCATAGTATGGAAATGTTGGTGATATAGTTTCTTGATAAACCGAACTATCATAAACAAAACCTAAAGATTCCAGAATTTTATTAGTGTTTACACTTTTTCTCATATACGGGGCTCTAAAACCTATAACGTCTTTGGGGAACAAGGATTCTATTTTCTTTTTTGCTTCTGATATTATATTATATTCGTCCTTTTCTGGGAATGTTAATCCAGTCTCTAGACCTGAAAGATCCTCATGATCGTATCCATGAATCCCAAATTCAAAATATGATTGGTTTAATCTCTTCAGATATTCTGGATTTTTGTCAAGGAAGATATTAGCGCTTCTCGCTTCAAAATAAAAAGTGGTTGGGATTTTCTTGTCTATTAAGTAAGGTAAAAAGAATTCTATGCTTTCCTGTGTTCCTTTAAGTATAGCTGATTTGACTGGATTATCTAATTTTTCGACTTCCTTTAATTGAATTGATTTACTAACTGCATGTTTCTTTTCCTTCATTGGAAATGCTGCATCTCTATCAAAATCCACTTTGATGAATATGTAAACCAATTTTATCAACTCGAATACAATAAAGGTTACTCAATATAATGGATAGCCAAAATAAAGGTTTTGCCTCTTATTTCAATGATTTTACTATTTGTTAATTCTGAAATATTCTTAGCAATTGCTTTTGTGCTCTCTGTAGGAATACTTTGTAAGCATTTGATTTTCACAATCTTATCTTTCTTTAATACTATCCCGATTTCTTGGATAATACCTTCTGTTACCCCCTTTTTCCCTATTCTTATTTTTGGAGGTTCTTGGCGGATTCTATTAATGATTTCTTTCATTCTTGTCCTCCAGCTTTTGATAATAAGGTATTCTTGTGTAATTTTTGCAATTGAAGCATTTGATGGATACAACTTTGTTGGTTGAAGAAAGTCTTATTCTAGAATTGATTCCAGGATAAAGGAATGTCTTACAGTGTTTGCAGAACCTTTTCTTCCATTCAGAAGGGAATTTTATTCTTGTTTTCATCTGTAATTTTCGTGCTTGTAAAGCATATTTCTGTGCCATCTCAACATCATGTTTAATTGTTTTGTCTGCTAATTCTAACAATTCAACAATTCTATTATTTATGTCACCACCTGAAAGCATTAGTGATTTCTTTCTTCTATGCTTCTTCCTCTTTGGTGAATGAGAATTGTTTTTATTAGATGGCATTTGTTTCATCCCTAAAAAAAGTCAAATAATGTCCTTATCAACGTTTCTTTTTTTCGGATTATGTATCTTATATAATGTAAAATGTCATGAAGGAGGAGGTGGGATGTCTTTCAATAATTTATTAATTTCTTCCTCTGACACGATTTTTCCATATGGAAAAAGGGTTTTATAATCTTCTTTTCCCGTTTTGTTCTCTAACTTATTTCCAATAATTATTTCTTGTTCTTTTTTTGGAAAGAAATTTTTAGGCTGAAGAGGGACTTTCTGTTTCTTCATTAAATCTAATTTTTGTGGTTTTAAAACGTCATTAGTTTTGATATAAGGTACAAAACTATTAACTTTGATGACATCTCTCCAAAGGGTAGATGAAAATGTTTGATTTGAAAAACCAAAAAGAAACATGATTTTGTTTCTCTTTACTTCAAAATATGAGTGAAAACGTAAAACAAATGAAATTTTTTGCTTGTATTGTAATGATATTTTTTCTATTTGTTTTAAAAATCTTTCAGCTTCTTCATATGTAGAAAACTTGTAAGAAATGAGAATGGATTTGTTTAATTGCTTTTTACTTCTGTTTTTTTGATTTAGAAATCTAGCACCTAAGCTAATCGTACTTGATTTGTAAGAGAGCAAATTTTTTACATATTTTGAGAAATATCTTCTATTAATACTTGAAAGACTAATGGATGAAAATATCCAAAAATCTTCTCCAATAGATATTATTTTCTGGTTTTCGGTTTGTTTTATTTTTGAGTTATAGAGATATTTTAGATTATCAGCAATACTCGTATGATTAATTGGTGATGCCAATAACAAAGGATCTATTGGTCCTACTTTGTCTATTTTATCCAGAAATCTAGAAACTTTATTGATAACATCTCCCACATCTTCAGCTGAAACAAGGTAAAACAATTTGGCTGTTGATTTCGTTAACTGTACAATATAAGAACTTCTAACTGAATCTAGATAATTAAAGATCTTTTGAGATAAGTAATCTGGAAGATTCTCTTCTAGTTTTGAAAGAGAGAATCCAATAATTGCTATAGCTTGATTTTTTGACTCAATTGTTATAAGATCTTCAGTGTTGTGAATTTGAAATTTAGACATAGTATCTATTATACTATATAAACTAAACAATAAAAACCCACAAATAAAGTGAAGAGACTTTGAGTTCTTAGTCTCTCCATAGTGCTTCTATAGATATGTCCTCTGGTTTACTCAGATATGGCGAGCTAACTTCTGCTATTACAACAGTAACCGCTAGTTCATCATCTGGCATTGATTCATCGATGTTACATCCCCAAACAAATTCCGCTTTTGAATGAATTTGGTCTGTAATCATAGTAGTTATTGTATCAACTTCTGTCATGGATATATTTTTGTTAGCCTTAATGTTTACCAATGCACCTGTGGAGGAGGTTATATCAACATCTAACAAGGGATTTGATAATGCATTTGTTATAGCTTGTATAGATCTATTTTCACCTTTACCTCTTCCAACTCCAATAACTGCAGGACCACTGCGACGGAGAATTTTCTTTGTATCAGCGAAGTCCACATTAACTCTTGCTGGTAGTACTATTAGTTCTGTTAAACCTACTACTGCATTAATAAGAACATCATCTGCGAGTTTAAAAGCGTCCCATAGAGTGAAATCAGGTGCATACATGAGTAATTTTTCGTTTGGCACAACAATTATGGTGTTTGAGTATTCATTTAGTTCTTGTAAGCCTTCTAGAGCTGTTTCCATTTTTGGTTGCCCTTCTGAAGAAAAAGGTAAAGTACAAACACTAACAACCAAACATCCCTCCTCTTGAGCAATCCTCGCAATAAAGGGTGCCGCTCCAGTACCTGTTCCTTTTCCTAGACCACAGGCTACAAACACTAAATCATTACCTCTTACAAGTTCTCGGATGTCTTCTTCGTTTTCTTCTGCTGCTGCTCTTCCAATATTAGGATCATTGCCTGCTCCTGTTCCATTAGTTAGTTCTCTACCAACTAGTACTTTTTGTTCAGCGTTTGTGCTTAATAGATGTCGAGCATCAGTGTTTATAGCTACAGTTATAGCTCCTAAAATACCTCCACGTGCCATGATGTTGTTTGTAGCATTAGAACCTGCCCCTCCTACTCCAAGTGCAAGTATCCTATTAGTTCGAAGAACTTGTTGTATGTAAGAATCCACTGATTGACTAGAAAAGCGATCATTAGATCCACCTTGGTTCTTAAGTAATTCTTCCAAACTCTTATTTGTTTTTTCACTCCCAAATGAAGTAGATTTATCGGGATTTTTATTTTCATCTTCCTCATTAGGAATATTAATGATAAAATGATCATCCATACTCTATCAATGATGCAATTGTGAAATAAAATAACAAAACAAATATGACC
>JAEOTG010000036.1 GCA_016839985.1 Candidatus Heimdallarchaeota archaeon
CAAGTATGACAAATTCCACATGTATTTTCATCAATTTCTGCAATAACTGGATCTCTATCCATAAAATCAGAAGATAAAATGGTTTCAGCTTTTGCCGCTGCACCACTAGCTTGTGCTACTGTTTCTGGTATATCTTTTGGACCAGATGCAGTACCTGCAACAAATACACCTGCAATTGCTGTTTCAACTGGTTTTAATTTTGGATGTGCTTCCTTTACAAATCCTTTGTTATCACAAGAGAGTTTGAGTATTTTGGAAATTTCTTTGGTTCCTTCACTAGGCAACAATCCAGTTGCCAAAACAACTAGATCAGTATGCAATTCTACAGCTTCTGAAGTAAGCGTATTTACGCCTCTAACTAGAATTCGTTCACCATCTTGCAGAAGTTCTGATACTTTCCCTCTAATATAGATTACACCTTCCTCTTCTGCAGCTCTTTTGTAAAATTCTTCATAATCTTTTCCTGCAGTTCTGACATCAATGTAGAAATTTATCGCTGTACCGTCATGAACAAGATGTTTGTATTGCAAAGCATGTTTTGTTGCGTACATACAACATATCTTAGAACAGTATTCTAGATGTTTAGCAGGATCTCGAGAACCTGCACAATGAATAAAAACGACTGTTTCAGGTATTTTCCCATCTGAAGGTCTTCGAATTACTCCTTGAGTTGGTCCATTTGCTGCTAAGATTCTTTCAAATTCTAAACCTGAAATTACATCATGAATTGTTCCATATCCGTATTCCCCTATTCTTTCTATTGGGTAAGGAGTATAACCTGTCGCTACTATTATCGCTCCAAATTCTTCTTCAATTATTTCTGGTTGCATATCAAAATCGATTGCTCCAGGTTCACAAACTTCTTTACATTTAGCACAAATTAAGGGATCAATTCCTAAACAAGTATTAGGATCAATGATATAATTTGCTGGAACAGCTTGTGGAAATGCGATATAAATCGCTTTGCGAGGAGTTAATCCTTCATTATATTCATCATGTACAATAACAGGGCAAACTGATACGCAATCATCACAAAGTGTGCATTTTTCTTCTATTACATAACGAGGTTTTTTGTTGATTCTTACTTTAAAACTTCCTACATATCCATCTATATTTTTTACTTCACTATTTGTTAAAAGACGAATATTTGGATGTCTACCAACAGCAACCATTTTTGGAGTTAAAATACACTGCGAACAATCCAGTGTTGGGAAAGTTTCTGCAAGTTGAGCCATTTTCCCTCCTATAGTTGAATCCTTTTCTACAAGTGTTACTTCAAAACCTGCATCACCGATGTCTAAAGCTGCTTGAATTCCTGCTACTCCTCCACCAATTACTAATGCTTTTTGTGTAACTGGGATTTGATAAGGAACTAATGGTTGATTTCTTTTTACTTTCTCAACTGTTGATTCAATAATTCTTATCGTTTTTTCAGTAGCCTTTCCTTTTTCTTCATGAACCCAGCTACATTGTTCTCTTATATTTGCCATTTCTGTTAAATACTGATTTAAACCTGCTTCCTTAGTAGCAATTCTAAAAGTATCCTCATGCATATCTTTGCTACAAGCTGCAACTACAACTCTATCCAAATTGTGTTTATTGATAGCATCTTTCAAAACAGCTTGCCCTGGCTCTGAGCACATATACATGTTACTTTCAACATGAATTACTTCATCAACATCTTTTATTTTTTCAACAACTTTTTCTATATCCACTGTGTGGGCAATATTTCTCCCACAATGACAAACAAAGACTCCTACTCTACTCATTTTTTATCCTTCTTGGCTGTTCTCTTTTCCTTTTTGGAATGCGATTAGATTTTTTTCAACAAATCTTGCTTTTATCTTCTTTTTCATTACTTCAATTAGAGCTTCCTCAGAAACAATATCCTTTGTATTAGCACAAAGAAAACCTAACATTACTATATTAGCAAAAATTCGATTTCCAAGAGTTACTGCAATTTTAGTAGCTGGAATTTTGTATATTTTTTTAGCTTTATTTGCATGATCATCTAGTGTTACAAGATTTTCTTCTACAAATAAAATTCCTCCCTTCTTGAGTTTTGGAATATATTTATCATACGCTTCTTCAGACATAACAACAAAATAATCTAATTCTGTAGCTTTAGGATAATCAATGTCAGTCGTATCATTTACCACATCAGAGCTGCTTGCTCCACCTCTAGTTTCTGGGCCGTAACTTTGTGTCATAACAGAGTTTTTGTTTTTCTCATATAGAGATACTGCTTCTCCAACTAGTCTTCCCATAAGACCAATACCTTGTCCACCAAAACCTGCAAATCGTACTTCAATTCTGCTCATTTCTTACCCTCCTTGTTCAATGCAGCTTCACTCATTCTTTGAATTTCTAGTAGGTGGTCTGTTAAAGTTGGTTTATCTTCAATATCAACAAATTTACCTACAATCAATGGACCATCTTTCTCTATATCAATTTTCTTTGTATCCATTCCATGCTTAAGAACTGCTTTTTCTTTGTAGTATTCAAGAATCTTTTTTCCTTCAGCTAGCTGGTTACGGCGCCCATAAGTTGTAGGGCAACTCCCTAAGACTTCTACAAATGAGAAACCTTTCTTTTTTATAGCTTCAACAAAAGAATCTTTAACTCTTCTGACATCTAAAGCTGTCCATCGTGCGACATATACAGCACCACAAGACGCTGCTAAATCTGGTAAATTAAATGGTTCTTCAACAGTTCCATAAGGTGTAGTTGATTGAAATTGTCCTACATAAGATGTGGGCCCAACTTGACCGCCAGTCATTCCATAATTGAAATTATTAACACAAATAACTGTGATGTCGGAATTTCTTCTAGCAGCATGGATGAAATGATTTCCACCTATAGCAAACAAATCTCCATCACCAGAAATAACTATAACTTTACGCTCAGGGTCTGTAACACTTAAACCAATAGCAAAAGGAATTGCTCTGCCATGAGTAGTATGAAAGCTATCAAAATTAAGATAACCAGCAATTCTCCCAGTACAACCAATACCTGATACAACTGCTACTTTTTTAGGATCAACTCCAGCTTCAAGTATTGCTTCTATAAGTACAGTAGTTATTGATCCTAAACTACATCCTGGACAAAAAATGTGTGGAATTCTACCCTCTCTTAAATAACCATCAAGAGGATGATCATGTGATTCAATTAATTCTATATTTTCTTCAGCCATTTTAACTCCTCTCTATCTCTTTTAAAATGTCTTCAGGCAAATGTATCTCTCCCCCAAGTTTGAAGACTCCCTTTACTTCTGTCTTACCATGAGCTGCTCTTTCAACTTCTCTGGTTATTTGACCATAATTAATCTCAGGAACAATTATTTTCTTTACCTGATCCGCTAGTTTATCAATATGATCATCAGCGAAAGGCCAGATTGTAATTAATCTTAACAGTCCTGCTTTGATACCTTTTTTACGAGCTCGATTTACAGCTCCTTTTGCAACTCTTGCACTTGAGCCAAAAGAGACAAAAGCTATATCGGCATCATCTAGCATATATTCTTCCACTTTTATTATTTTATCTTTATTCAACCGAATCTTATCATTAATCCTCCTAACGAGTTTTTCCTGAGCTTCTGCGTCAATAACAGGATAACCTCTTTCATCATGAGTTAATCCTGTTGTCATTATTCTATAACCGCTACCAGCTATAGCCATTGGAGGTACTAAATCTTTATCTGGTAAATATGGTAAGTACTCTTCTGGTGGAACTTTTGGAGTTTTTCTATTTACACGTACAATTTCTTCCTCTTTTGGAATTACTAACTTTTCACTCATATGACCAAGAGTTTCATCCATCAACACAGTAACTGGTAACCTATACTTCTCTGCAAAATTAAAAGAATCAATTGTTAAATCAAAGCACTCTTGGACAGTACTTGGTGTAATTGCAATAGGCTCGTAATCTCCATGTGATCCCCATTTAACCTGCATAATATCTTGTTGTCCAACTAGAGTTGGTAAACCAGTTGATGGACCACCTCTTTGTACATTAATGATAACACATGGTGTTTCAGTCATCATGCCAAGTCCGATATTTTCAAGCATTAATGAATAACCTGGACCTGATGTTGCTGTCATGCTTTTATAACCACCCCAAGAAGCTCCTAGAATTGAAGCTATTGAGGCAATTTCGTCCTCAAATTGAACAAAATGACCCTTTACTTGTGGAAGACGTATTGCTATATGTTCAGCTATTTCAGAGCTTGGTGTTATTGGATAACCGCCAAAAAATTTACAACCTGCTGCAAGAGCACCTTCAGCCGAAGCATGGTTACCTGTAGTGAAATGTTCTCCTGTAAGCACTTCTCTTGGCATTATTTTCTGCTCACTCATCCTTTTCTGAACCTCCTTCTATATCTTCTTCTGGAACTTTAACATAAATTGCGAATTCAGGGCAGATTAACTCACAAAAATGACATTCTGCGCAATCATCAAAGGTTTTCCCATCAATTAATTTAGGAGGATGGTAACCTTTTTCATTAATTTCATCGGATTTCTCAAGTATCTCTTCAGGACAATGAATAATACACCATTCACATTCTTTACATCGTTCTTTAATGATGAAAACTTGTGGGGTTTTACCTTTATACTTTCGAATGTCGATAAAAGCCGGCCCTTCTGGCTTTTTTCGTCTTCTTTCCATTGATGAATTCATGGAACTAAACCATCTCGAGATGTTGAGCGCGGTTCATAATCTACTTATTTAAAGTTTTATTTTTATACTATACTAGTATTATAACTAAACGTTAAATAGTAAACTTCTTGTCTTATAAAAAAAATCGAAAAAAGTAATATTCAATCGACAAAAAAAAATACATTCTATGAACTTTAAAAAAATTAAAGAAAAATTGAAATAGTGCGACAAAGATACAGTAATTGTTGAAAATGTTAACAAGAGATTTGAGTGTAACAATTCTTGGAAACACTGGTGTAGGAAAGACTACTTTAATTCGTCGTTTAACTGGTGAGAAACTTGAAGATATTAGTCCTACCACAAGTATTGAAGTTCATCAAAAAACAATACGCTTAAGGAGTCAATCCATTAAATCTAGTTTTAGTATAGAAAAGTATAGAAATTACAGAGTTAGAGCAATTGATTGTCCTGGTGATATGAGTTTGTGGCCTTATTGGAAAAAAGCTCTAGCTGATTATAATACCAATGGTATCATTTTTATGATAGACCCAACACAGGATTCCAAAGTACAAATTGATGCACTTACTCAGGTTTCTAACTATTTCTTGATGACACTAGATGATGATGTTGTTCGAGCTGAAAGAAAAGCTAGAAAAGTGAAAGCAATATTTTTCCTTGTTGTAAATAAAGTAGATCTTCTTGATTATAGTAAGGGAAAAGCTGATCAAGTAATTAGAGAAAACTATCAAACTGCTTGGAATCATCTTAAAGAACGATATCCCAATAGTGGTCATTACTGGGAAACTATATCAGCTACTGATGAATCTGAACAGATGTATGAGTCTATCGATGGAATTTTTGAAACAATAAAAAGAGAGATTTATGGAGACTAATTCGTATTTTCCTAAATATCTCCTTATCGAAAAATCTTTATTTTTCTATTTTTAATTTCATCAAGTGATAATATGGTAGAGGAAAAAACAGAGGAAAAAACAGAGGAAAAATCAGAGGAAAAAGAATCTACAAAAGTGCAGGAAGAAGAGGTTTCTGAAGAAGATCTTCAAAAAGAAGAATCTCTTGAAGAAGAGCCACCCAAAAAAGAAAAAGAAACAAAAAAATATATTCCTAACTGCACAAAATGTGGTAGTTGTTGTGAAAAATGGGGAGAAATTCCTATTTATCTAGAAGATTTGCAAAAATGGTTTCTAGATGGAACAATAAGTTATATCCTTCCTTTTCTTCAGCTTCGAGAAGCACCTCCAGCTTATGTGAGGTTAGTTATACAAAAGTTGAGTGCAGAAGGGGAAGATACTAATCCTTCAGGTTGCCCTCTATATGACTATAATAATAAAATTTGTAATGTTTATTCTTCAATGCCATTACATTGTGCTGCATACCCGTTAGCATTTAATGGTGAAAAATTCTATTTAGTGGATTCTGAATCCCCTGGAATTGGCAATGGGAATATGACAAACGAATCATTAGAGCTTGCAAGACAAAGGGCAAAAGATCACTTTAATGCATTGTCTACAACAAGTTCATTGCTTCCTGTTCTTTATGCTGTAATTGTAGGAAATATTATGAGACAAAGTCAAGAAACTATGGAATCATTATCAGAAGAAGACAAGAAGAAGCTGGAAGAACTGTTTGCAAAATCAAGAGAAGTAGATTCCGATGAATCTGAGGAAGTCCAAGATAAAGAAACAGAAGAAAATAAAGAATAAAACTCCTATTCAGGATCTTCTTCATCTTGACAATAAAGAGTTTCTGAACCAAATAGATGACCATCATCCGATTTAGTTTCTAGATATTTTACATTGTAAACATTAGGTGTTATAGCAACTGGGATCCTTTCTGCTACTTCTATGTCACTACTGCAAAGTTCTGAAACTTTTTTTGGATTATTTGTAATAAGTTTTACTTTATTAATTTTAATAGCTTTCAATATATCTACTGCTACCAAATAGGATCTTTCGTCAGCTTTGAATCCTAGTAATTCATTGGCTTCATTTGTATCGTAACCAATTTCTTGGAGTGTATAAGCTTTCAATTTGTTAAATAAACCTATACCTCTACCTTCTTGTCTTAAATAGATCATAACACCGTCTTCTTCTTTTGATAAATAATTAAGAGCATACTCTAGTTGTTCTCTACAATCACATCTTAGTGATGTAAAAGCATCTCCTGTCAAACATTCAGAATGCACTCGTAATGGTACATTTTCCTTACCAAATGGATTGCCTTTCACAATAATTGTATGTTCTTTCATATCCCTTAAACTAAGAACACCTACTATTTCAAACTCTCCAAATTGCGTTGGAAGTTTAGCTATTGATCCAAAATGAACTAGCTCAGTATCTTTCAAACCAAGCTGTTCTATCCTTGATCTAACCTTCTTTTCAATATTATCAGACATTTATTCAACTCATATTTTATTCAGAAACATTCTATTTTAAGTTTAAGTTCTTTCTAATATGTTATTTTGAAGAATGGTAAATTTTCTTGTGGATCTTTCCATAATAAATCTATATCATAAACTTTAGCCGAAGGTGGACCTTTTTTAACAAATGAAATGAGTGTATTGAGCTCTTTTTCATATCCCTCTGCTATTATTTCCACAGAGCCATCGTGCAAATTTCTTACAGTTCCTCTCAATCCTAATTTTGATGCAACATCTCTAGTAGTAGCTCTAAAGAATACACCTTGAACAATTCCATAAACAATTATTTCGACTCTTTTTATCTCCTTATCTTTTCCCATCTTAATCCTCCTTCTTTAACCTTTGAATTAAAATATCAGTAAATTTAGGGAGAGTTTCTTCACATGGACCTAACAATGAGAAATCACAAGTTGAAGAAAGAGGTGTCTCTTCAACATTAAATTCTATGATTACTGCTCCTTTCTGTCTAGCATAATATGGAAGCGAAGCTACGGGGTGAACAACGCCTGATGTACCAACGACTAGAAGCACATTAGCTTCTAATGTCCATTTTATGGCTTGTTCCCATTTCGCTGAATCAAGAGTTTCACCAAACCAGACAACATCAGGACGAAGCAGATTAGTTTTGCAGTTAGGACAATAAGGTAAATCTGAATCTTTTTGTGCTAACTTTTCTTTATCCCACCGCTCATTATAATTACATATACTACATTTTGAATATCTTATCCTCCCATGAATTTCAACATATTTTTTCATTCCAGCAATTTCATGTAATCCATCAACGTTTTGTGTGATTGTCCCAATAGAGATACCCTCCTTCTCCAATTTTACTAAAGATTCATGAGCTATGTTTGGCTTAGCATCTAATAAAATTCTCATTCGAGCTCTATACCATTCCCATACTAATTTAGGATCTTGAGAAAACGCATAAGGTGTTGCTAAATCCTCTGCTCTATATTGATTCCACCACCCATCCTCCCCTCTAAAGGTGGGCATACCTGAAGCTTTTGAAATACCTGCACCTAGTACAGAAACAATTTTTGGCTCTGTTTTTGTAACTTCTTCTATAATGGAATCAATATCCATAGTATAGATAAAAAATCTCTTAAATAAAAGTATTAGTGATTTGAATTCTTTTCTTAGCTTGAGAAAAGAAGGTTATCTATACATTAAATCTTCTCTTTTTACCAGTTATATCTTGATATAATTTGTCAATGCTATTTGTATACTCAGGATATCTAGTAAATGCTATTTGAAAAGCCATATCAGTTTCCGTTTCACTAAGATTTGCAAATTGTTGTTTTGGATTTGTTGTTAGAGCGTAATATTGCGAAATTATACTTGTTCCTGAATAACGGATTATTTTAACTACCTCTTCCTCAAGTTTCCTAATTGCAGAATCAATAATTTCTCTGTGATTGTACCCTCCTCCTTCTGCATCTGCCTGTAATTTTTGTAAAATCTCTTTTGAATAGGGGCTTTCTTCTCCTCCTCTCGCTTGACCAACTGTTAAATCACAGATAATGTTGTCAGGATAATTTCCCAGTAATTCAGGAGTAGCAAATAGAACATCAAATTGATCAGGAGGGACATATTCGGGTGGAAAGAGTGAGACAAGAAGTTCTCTTCTTGGTTGGAATGATTGTAAAGATGAGAGAAATGGTTTAACCATCTCTTTTGAGCACATAACTATGACCGGTTTCCCGTTCAATAAAGAGTGTACAACTCTATCTTGTCCGTTGCTTATAAGACGCATAAAGAAGTATGGTGCAGCTGCAGATCTTACAATTTCTATAGTTTGAACTCCAGTTGTTACATCTTGTTTAGCCTCTAAGATGGAATTCAGATTTGTTCCCCAATTGAAAATCCTAGTTTTAAGGGATTCATCCATCTGGTAACCTGGTTCATATAATAGCAAACCTGAAATCTGTTTTGCTATGTTTGAACTGTGATAATTAAAAACAGGAACCTTAATGTATAATTGAGATTGCATCTCTTCAGGAATTATATATGTCAAACATGCCATAGTGATAGGTGATCTTTTACTTCTGCAAGGAACACCGAAGAAAAATGAATAAGCTACACCACCTAAATCATGAAGTGGCATTACTGCACTAGCTTCTCTCAAGATATCTGTTGCTGCAGCACCCATTAGCATTCGTATGGATATTTTTTGTGCATCTTCTTCTGTTAAGTTATCAAAATATATTGCTCTTGTACCAACAGTATCATCAAATACACTAAAACACATTCTGTTTGGCATCAAAAAATAATGACTTCCGGTCTCTATTAAATGTATTGTTGAGGGAAACTCATTTTTAGGTAATTTAGGGAAATAAGCCTTTAAACCGAAGAAACACAGAATTTTTATATATACTCACTTATATAACTCACATATCCGGTTTAAAAGTGGTAGCTATGGGAGAAGAAACTGTACAAATTGTAGAAAGATTAGGTAGAACTAAACGCTTAATCCTTATCGAGCTATCAAAGGGAGCTGCTGGATATAAAAAGCTTTCAAAGAAATTACAAATTGGCATTGATACTATTCGATCTCATGTAAAAACAGGTAAACATTCGACTTCTCTAACCCAACTAGGGTTATTGAAACAAGAGGAAAGGGGTTACTCAGTTACAGATTTAGGCTACGATATATTGGAGATTTTGAAGAGAGATCCTTACTTTGCTCCCTATTTTGTAAATGCCCCTGCTACTGATGAAAGCGATGATAAATCGTAATTACGATTTCTCTTCTTTTTTCTTTATTATTTATAAATGAGATAATTATTCAAAGCATTCCATAGCTTTTTTAATTAAATCCAATGTTTCTTCCTTACCTAGAGATTCTATTAAGGTTCCTGCTCTTGGACCATACTTTTTGCTTAATACTGAGATATAGAGTGCTCTAAAGAAGTTTGTTGCTTTTATGTCATTCTCTTTAGCTATCTGATATAGATATTGAGTAATTTCATCACCATGAAGATTATCTGGTAGTTTTTGAATTGCAGTTAGTAGGTTTTTGTAGATCTCTCCTTCCAATTGCTTAACAATTTCGCAATTTATTTCTTCCGAAATAGTGAATTTAAAATTATCATCTGCATAGTTCTTCAACCAATATTTTGTTCGATTGAAATACTGATTGAAGATATCTTTCATCAAACTATTATCTTCAATAGAATATTGTTTTATTATTTTCTGATAGGTTTTATCCTGATCAAACATGAAAACCTGCATCAATGTAGCAAGGTGTCCTAATTCAATAGGTACATAATTCTTAATAGAATTTTTGTCTATTAATGCAAGTTCAAATGCTTTCAAAGTTTTTTCTTTTGATTTTTGATGGTCAATACCCTCTCCATAGATATACACCTCTCTTGCTTTAGTAAATTCAGAAGCAACTTTTGGTACATCGTTTTCAACATTGAAATCGAAATCTGAGCGAAGATTGTGTCTATATATTAAATACAAGAAGATCTCAGGATCAAGCATTTTATGATACTCTGAAACTGGTACTCCACTACCTTCGCTTCCACTAGCTTTCCTTCCTCCAACTGTGAGAAAACCATGTTGTATTAATAAAGGCAGTTTAGTCTTTCCAAAAATCCTCTCATGAATAGCTAATGAAGAATCAATGGATCCTCCTGCAACACCATGATCCTTACCAGAAGATTCAACTGTTACACCGAAGAAATCTTGTCTAGCTGCCCAATCTAATCTCCATTTGAGTTTCCATGCAGTATCACCTAATACTATGTTTCCATGAAAACCGCAACCATTATCTTCCAAACTACATTGAATTTCAACTTTGATTTTGTTATTATCAATCTCAGTGTTCAATGTTTTTGGTGCAGCAATGTTCTTACATTCTGGACATTGTATCATGAAGAAATCTTCCATTTTTGATCCAGTAATCTCTTCTGTAAGCTGATACATCTCTTCTTTTTTTTCGATGAAGAGTTTGACATACTTGTCATAACTACCTTTCTTATAATATTCTGACATGATAGTAGGTTCTGGTTTAACATCAAAGTTATGCATAGTGCTTAAAGCATCATCAATAACATGACCTGCAAAAGAATCATGGCATTCAAAAGGATCAGGGACTTCATTGAGGGGATGTTCTAAATATGGGCTTAGTTTGCTTTCATACTCCATAAAGTCTGAAGGAATCCTGTCGAATGGATCTTGATCATCAATATTAAGTATAAATCTAGGTTTTGTACCTAGATTAGTTAATTCTCTTTCAATTGCTCTACAAGTTACTCCTTCTTTTAAGTTCCCAAGATGATAATAACCACTAGGAGCCCATACAGTGCACACTGTTTGATCTTGACCAAAAAGTTCTATAGCTTTTTCACAAACAACTGTTGCCCAGTGTTTAAACTCGATTCCTTTAAATTCATTTTTAGTATATATTATTGAGAAAAATCTATTTGTTGAATCTTAAAAGTTATGGTTTTTGAGATTAAAATTTACATTACTCTAATTTTCTATATATTTTTTCTATTTTATCCTTCCATTCAGAAAAGATATGAGGTGATTCGGGATAACTTTCACATAAGATATCTACTTTCTTACTTAATGACATAGCTTTTTTTACAATTAGAATTAGATGCAAACGAGGGAAACAACGAATAGCACGACCTAGCAAAGATAAAATCGATTCTTTTCTTGTAACTAGTTCAGATGTAAGGTCTGATTTCTTAATCACTTTCCTTTTTAAGAGAAATTCTAGGTTTTTAACTCCTAGTCTGTCTAATGCTATCGTTAGTATTCTATACCTTGCATGTTCATTTCCAAAGTTTTTCACTATTAGCTTATTGTATTCCCACAAACTTTCAGTCGAAACATTGTTGTTTCGAATTGCTTTCAAAGAGATTTTTGCTGCATAATATCCTGCTAATAAAGCTGGTCCATGTCCTTCTGCTGTCAAAGGATCAGCATGAAATGCTGCATCACCTGCAACTATAAGACCTGGTGCAACAGCATTCCATAAAGGTGGTCTTATTGGGACAGTTCCCCCTCTCCCATCTAAAGTTTTGTAGGTTCCTTTAGGGTAATATTTCTCCATTGCTTTGAAATAAATTGTTTTAACACTTTTTTCTTTATTTTTCCCCGTTTTTATAAAACCAGTGCCACAATTTAATTTCTTTTTACCGTCTGAGAAAAACCAAATATATCCTGGTTTTGGTATATCTCCTTCATATTGTAAAACAATCTTACCATCTAAATTATGATCTTCTTCAAGTTCAATAATCTCTCTATAACAAGAAGCATAATCTGCTTTTGTTAACTCTTTGTTTAACAAAGGTTCAAAATCATCTGGTAGACTAGTACGAACAGCTGCAAGAATACCACTGCAATCAATTACAATAGAACAATAAAGATTTTCATTTTTTCCATGTTTATTTCTGATTTTAAGACCTTTAACTGAATTATCTTCAACTATTGCAGATACAACTTTTGTGTTGTCTTGAATTTTAACACCTATTTCAGCAGCATCTGATAATAGTCTCTGTCCATAGATATACCTATCAACCATGTATCCGATAGCTGGTAACGAAATATGATCAACAGGTAATGAGGTTCTTAATACAAGTTGTTCTACATTTGTGTTTATTTCTCCCTCAGTAGGTGGTTTAATATTTAGTTTTTCTGAAACTCTATGAACTGTTTTTTTTGAAATAGCTTCACCACATACTTTATCTCCAATTTCGGTTTTTGGTTTACTATCTAGTAATAAAGTGTTCAGACCATTTTGTTGACAGTAAATAGCTGAACTTATCCCCGCTGGTCCAGCACCAACTACAATTCCATCATACGTTTCAGACATTAAGTAACAATCATAACAACTAAAATATAAATATTTTAGAAAAAGAGAATAAAGAAATACTTAGAAAATTAAGAGTATTGATCTAGGTTAAAAGCTAATAATTCTCTCTCTATGTTAGATACTTTCTCTTCTACTTCTCCTTCTTCTATGTCACCTATTCGAATTTGGAATAACTCAAAAACAGGTTGTGTTTCTCCTGATACTGTAAGTAGAACAGAGATGTCCTCATTTCTTTTAGGAGGATTAGTTACCCAAGTAATATATTTGAAATTAGCATCTGAAGCTTCTTCCATAATCTGAGATTCAACGGGAGATGTATTTACTATTACATGATCATTAGGGATTTTATCTGTAAATGATATTACATCCTCTATATGACTCAGAGCTCTGATTACATATAGTATTTTATATCCTGATTCTCTAGATGAAGGTTGAAGTATTTTCAAACTTTTCATTATATGATTTCCTTCTTTATCTGTTACAAGTTTTTTACCTCTAAATAAGTATGAGAAATAATCCAAGATGTATTTCTTTTCGATTATATCCTCAGCTCTTACGTTCTTATGTTTCCATCTGATTGTAATGCCTTTCATTTTTGCTCTTTCAATTATTCCTTGTGGAGCAATAGCTTCTGGAGTTGTTTTCAAAATGTTAAACTCTGGTGGAATGGTGTCTGCTATATATAACTCCTTTATCTCTTTGGAATGAGTGTTAATATAATTTGTATTAGCGTTGTACTCTAAATCAGAAGGATTGATATTTTCAAAGGTTTTTAGAACTGTAATTTCTTTTTCATTTACTTCGAGAATTATTCTGTTTATTCTTCTTTTCAAGTGATAAGTAATTTCAACTCTTTCTTTAGGATTCAAATCAGGTATTTTCCATTTTACAAGTAATGATTCATCCCCTCTAATCTGGTCTTTTTCTGTTCCTTCTTTGTCTATATTTGTCATTAAAATCTTGTAACTATATGGTATCTCATCAATGATTTCTATATCAGTCATTTTAGAATCATATCTGTTAATAACGTTAGTAACAATAGAATACGCACCAATTGTCTCCCCTATGTTAACGTGCTTCATTATCTCTATACTTTTTTTCTCTCCACCAACAAGATTGAATTGATGAGTTCCTTTGATTGTTGAAGGAACACTTACTTGATTAATTTCTACAAGCTTTTGTATCAGTTCATTCATAACAAATTCGTCTTCTGGTAGTTGTTTTATTTTAGTTAACCTTCCAATGATACTGACATCCTCTTCAACATTGAATGATACTCGAAGGTTTTCTGTAGAAATCTTTAGTGTTTCCAAAATTATGTCTTCTAATTGCTCTTCAATCATCTCCTCCGCTTTTATCAAACGTAAGAGTAGACCATAATCACTTCTTATACCCATATTTTGGAAATATTCATCTAACCAACGTGCAACTCTTGTTTCGTGTGGTGGTAGAATTGTTGACCAAAAATCAAAAACAGTTCTGACAAGTTCATGTAAATTTTCACATTCTTTCTCATTTAACAAATCACGTGTGTCAAAAAATTGAACCAAACCACTCATTGCTGTGTTAAATAGATTAGTGTTAGGTTCTATCTCAATGAAATATCTGGTTGATCCCCAAATTGCTTTTCTTTCTGCCATTTTAATCAATCCTCACTATTTCATTAACAGATATTACTTCAAACTCTTCAAGAGTTTCTGTTATCATTTGTAACTCTTCGGTGTTAGCTTGTTTATGGTTGAAAATCTTAATTGTATAAGTTCCTTCTGGAAGCTCATTTAAGACATAATTTCTTATTTGGGTATTATTTTCAAAAAGGATATTTGGAGCTGTAACTGTTGGACCAAAATCACCAAAAATGTCTTTTTTTGCAATTTCCACAACTTCTTTCTTAGATTTCTTCTCTGTTCGTCTTTCAAATATTGTTCGAACTGTGTTAAGATGAAAGCTACAGAGATCTTTTTCTGATGCTTTTTTGTACATCTCCTCTGCTTTACTAATATCTTCTATCATTAGGTATCTGCTTATTAGTTTGCTATAAACATAAGCTAAAAGAGCCTCTTCCTCCATATTTTCCATCGTTTCTTCGAAGAAATGCCAGACAATAATGGATTCGAGAAACTGATTTGTTTTTTCAAGTTCATTTGTTTTTGTTTCAATGAATTTCACAAATTCATCGATGGATTGTTTAGTCAATATCTCTTTTGCTTCTCGTATTAATATTTGTACTGTATCTTCCTTACTCAATACAAATCACATTCCAATCTAATGTTCTTACAAGATATTATTTTTGATACTTCTTATATAAGTTAATCCCTAATTCCCGTAAGTTATTCCTAAAATGCTGAAGAAAATTAAAAACAACATAGATAATAAAGTTTTAAAAATGCCTTATTTTTTCTGTAGATATGGTTGAAGCTGAAAGAGAAGAATTTTGTGCATTTCACTATACTAATACTTCAAATGGAAAATGTTCTACATGTGGTCTAACAATATGTAATCTAGATCAGCAGTATGGTGTATCTGCTGATAGAATATGCCAACTTTGCTTTAATATCACTAAAGCAAGAAGAATAGTGAGATATGTTCAAATTGGTATGTGGGTAGTTATTATTGCGTTAGTTATAACTTTGTGGCAAGTATTAGGATCTGGAAACATAATTTATGCGCTTTTGCCAATTATTCTTATTTTATTCGTTCCTTATATTCTACGTCCTTTAGTGTTTAGATTGTATTTCACTGATTTGTTACCAAAAGAATCAATTCTTCCAATTCTACGTTATTTTGAAGCATCAGGAAATAATGAACATTATAAAATATTTACAAAGTTACTTAAAAAAATCAGTGAGGAAGACTTAGAAGAAATCAGACCTGCTTTGTATTCATATTTGATTCCCGCTTTAGCATTTAATTTCTCAAGATTACCTGAAGAGTGGGAAGATGAAATGATTACAAATCTTAGAATCTCAAAAGAAGATTTTGTTCAAGTTTTTACAAAAGATTACCGTAAAATTCTCATTCAAACAAGTGTTCATAATGCTCAAGAAAATCTATCCCAGTTTCTCATTTATCTTAGTAAAACAGCAAATGATAAAGAACTCCTGAAAGAATACATAACTGAAATAACATCAGCTGAAATAATGGCTTTAAGTGAAGATGATTTGAATACTATATATGGGAAGCTCCTTGAAGATGTGTTCCTTTTTGAAGAACAATTCTACGAAATATGTGATGAACTAAATCTAGAAAAAGAAAAAACATTACTTTCACAGTTATTATCTCGATATGAACCTCCTCCTGTTCCTAAAAACCAAATAGAAGCAGTAATGACTCCAGCTCAACTTAGAGAAAAAAGAAAGAAAGAAAGAGAAGTAGCAAGTTTACCACAAGATACAGCAAGTTTACCTCAAGATGATGCTGATTTACAACTCATTTTGGATGAACCCGAGAAGAAAGATAAAAAATAAAAATCTCCATAATTTTCTCTGATATAAAGAATACTTGAAATATTATGTATTAATTTTAGATTTGAGAATAAAGGAAATGATGATTTGTAACAACCTATGATCATATATGAATTACCTAGCTCACTCTGATCCAATATTCTCTATTTTAACAGAAATGCTTAAGAGAGTAACTTATTCACAAAAACTTATAGGAAAGCGGTTACCTCTTATGGAAGTGCAATATTCTAAACAAAAGAATAATCTTTTAGGTTGGCGGATTACTGGTATTCTTCTTTATTTGTTTACTATTGCAGTTCTTCTTGTAGGTTCAGTTTATTTTGTCTGGTCTATTGTTCTAATATCAAAAGCAACGAATCCAACTACTATACTTCAAACTATTCTAAATATTTTATCGCTTTTTGTTGAAGTGATAGGTATTTTTTACACAGTTATGTTATTCAAGCATGTAAGCACAACATGTTTTAATCCACCTTCTAAAATCAGTCCTGAATATCCGCTTCAAGAATATCCTCTAGTAAGTATTTTATTACCAATTCGTGAAGCAAATCCAACAGTTTTGGAATCGTCACTTAATGCCATAGTACAATCCAATTATCCTAAGGAGAAAATTCAGATTATTGTGGGTGACGATACAGATCCCTCATATCCTGAATTTAAACAAATCAGAGAAATATGTGAAAAGAACAATGTTGACTACATTCACGATGTAAGTAATTTGATGTTTAAAGCAGGAATGCTAAATATAATGTTGGAAGAAGTTAAAGCTGAATATTTGGTTTTGTTAGATTATGATCATAAGATATCCCCTGATTTCGTAAGAAAAAGCGTTTCGAAATTGCTGTGTGATGATGATATAGCTTTCGTTCAATCTAAAGTCAATTTCTATAACATTAAATCAAGATTACAAGTCTGGGAAGCAGTGATGTATGCACAATTTTTTGAAGTATTTGAACGCTCAAAAAATCAAAGATCAACCGTTCTCTTTAATGGATCTACAGCATGTTTTAGAAAAAGAGTAATAGAGGAAGTAGGAGGTATTCCAACAAATACTTTTACTGAAGATATTGATCTTTCCATACAAATTCTTACAAAAGGTTACAAAAGCACCTTGATAGACGAATATGGAAGTTTAGGATTAATTCCTGAGAATTTTTCTCTTCTACTATCACAAATATTGAGATGGGCTAAAGGAAGTATGCATACATTAAAACTGAGATGGAAGAATATTTTGGTTGGAAAATTGTCAATTTATGATAAAATTGATCTTTACTTCAGTACTCTACTATTTTTTGTTGCTTCATCAATGTACCTGACAATTTTACTTTATGTAATTATGTTTTTTACAGATAGTATAGCCATCAGACTACCTCTTCAAGTATTTCCACCTCTCATAATAATGCCAATTGCTTTTTCAGTAGCCTACCAGATTTCTGGATTAATTGCCGTTATTTTCGCTCGAAAAGATGGTTTGATTCAAATGAAAATTATTGATTTAATTCTCTTTTTTATTATAGCTCTTTCACTTAATCCATTCACTGTTTATGCAGTGATAAGAACATTGTTCCGATTTCGTCCTCCAAATAGAAGTAGAGATAAGTGGAATGAAAAAATCCCTTTTATACCGCTATCTATACTATTTTCGTTGCTAGGAGCTGGTATTCTCGTAGTTTCTTATTTTGATTTTATGGGTACAGGAACATTGTGGTTAGTGTTATGTCTTTTGGGTTTATCATTAATCGCAACTTTTCCTGTGTGTATGTATTTCCATCTTACAACGAGACATAACAAACCTTATTTTGTAGCTCAAAATACATAATCACCGAGTAGATGACAAATGGAATGGAAGAAGATTTTGTGGTATTGTTTAACTCTCTTCTTATTTGGATTTTTAATCTATTATGTTATTTATAGCAGCATCTACATTATTCAAACATATAGAGGAAATCTAACAAATTGGGTTGCAATAGTTGGATTAATTTGCAATTTCCTTATCCTTATAGTTGAATTATTTTCAGCATTTTTTTCAGTCTTCATCTACTATTATATAGGCTCTTCATCTTCTTATAGAAAAATTGTGGATAACAAGAACAAGCATTTAACATCTGATCCTCTTCCAACTGTAACTATACTTCTCCCTTTTTATAAAGAACCTTTAGCAGTAGTTTCGAAAACTATAGATGGTTCATTAAATCTCGACTACCCAAAAGATAGGTATGAGGTTGTAGTTTGTGATGATAGTCCTCCTGAACATTCTAAGGAGATAAAAGAATATTGCGGGGAAAAAAATGTGAAGTTTATTCAAAGAAGCGAAAGAATAGGTTTCAAAGCAGGTGCTATCAATAATGCACTTAAACAAATTAATAGTGATTTCTTTGGTATTCTAGATTCAGACCATATTCCTACAACCAACTTCATCCGTACTTGTTTATCTGGATTTGTAGAAGATGATATTATCTTAGTTCAAGGAAAGCCAATGTTTGTTAACCAAGATAACTATCTTATGAGAAGCAGTGCATATATCCACACTCAATTTTTCCATATCTATCAAAAAAGCAGAGGAACTAGAAACGGAGTGATTTTCGCAGGAACAACAGGAATGTTTAGAACTGATCTTCTAAAAGAATCTGGAGGATTTTTGGAAGATACTTTAGCAGAAGATACTGATACATCATTTGTGCTGATGTCGAAAGGATATAAAACAAGATATATCCATGAAGTTTGTTCTAAAGGTTTAGTTCCATGGAATCCTATAAGTATGGTAAATCAAGTTTGGAGATGGACAAACGGAATAACATCAATATTTCGAAAAAGATTGTTTACAATAATCAAAGGAAAAAATTCTTTTATTAACAAAGTTGATATCGTTTCTACAGTTTTAACTCCTATAATAGGAATCTCAATGTGGTTTGTTTATCTTCTACTATTTATCATGTATTTACTTAAAGAGTTTTCAACTTACACAGTAGAAATGAGCTTTGTAAGACCTGATATGGGACAAAATATACCTCTGTTACTTTTAGCTCCTGTTTTAATTTCTTTTGCTAGCTTGATAATGGCACTTGTAGCTTGGAGACGTGAAGAAAAAGAAGATAAAATGATTAAATTGAGAGGATTCTTTGGAATGGTCTGGACAATAACTGCTTTTTATTTACTCATGATGACAGCTCAATCCTTCCTTGTCTGGGCTGTTTTGAGTGCTTTACTAGGTGTAAAGAAGGAGTTTGATAGAACTGTTAAAGAAAAAACAAAAACTATGGGTAAGATGAGTAAAAAAATCAAATACACTATATGGTCTAGTGGCTTATTCTTACTTGCAATAGGTTACTATTTTGCAAGTATTAGATCTTTCATATTCGCAGATCCTTTAGGGGGTTGGTTTATAATTGGTGCAATAACTATAACAATGCCCATAATAATTACTATACAACATTTCCGACAACTAGAAACTATGAAAAAAGTTGCTGCAACTAAAACAGCAGAGGATGTTGAAAAAGAGTATGGTGAAAAACTGAATGGTAGCAATTGACGCTCGAATAATTTTTCCCATTGTTTCAATATTAGCCGTGGGTTCATTAGAAGTAGATATAATTAAGAAAAAAATTCTTCGTGTTAAGGAATCAGAATCTATTTTAGAATACCTTCTTGAATCACTCATTTTAGGTTCAATATCTCTTATTATTCTCATGCTGATAATAGCAAGACTTGCTGATGTATTTGATCTAACAACAATTTTGGAAAGATTTGTTTATGTCTATTTTTCTATAGGTTTGGCTTACCTAGTCTTCAAAATCTATAAATGGGTAAGAAAGAAGCTTCCTATTTTTGCTCTTTCAGATAAAAAAAGAATAACTGGTTCACTAAGTATTTTGCTTATTGTAATTATAGGATTAATGTTGTTTTTTTATATATTACAAGGTTTGGTTTATCCTTTGCGAGGTTGGGATTTTCTACATTTTTACCTCCCAAATTCATTTCGCATATATATAACTGGACAACTAGGAAAAGTAAATGAGCTGAACTTCCTCCCACAGTTCAAACCACCTGCAAACGTCCTATTATATGCTTATACCTTCTTTATAACTCAAGCGGAAATGCTTCATTTAGTCCCATTGCTCTTTTTATCTGGGACTGTTTTCCTTTGCTATAAAATAGCGATAGCTGAAGGACTTTCAAAAAAAGTATCATTATTTGGTTCAGTAGCTTTTCTAGCTACCCCTTTAGTTTTTTTCTTAGTATACGAATTTCAATACTATCAAGAAGTTTACATAATGTTTTTTTCAGCTGCAAGTTTTTACTTCTTTAGACAATTTCTACAAAAAGAATCAACTAAAGAAAAGATATTTACTGCTCTTATAACGTCTTTTAGTCTTACGGGATGTATACTTAGTAAAGTAAGTGGTTTCATTATTCCTTTAGTGATTCTTGTTGCAGTTCCATCAGACAAAATTGGTAAAATTGTAAGATCGATTATCATTATTGGATTCACAGTCCAATTATTCAGAAAATCTTTATTTGATATCTTTTTAGGGACAAGTATTTTTCTTCTTCTTATTGCAGGATATTGTGTATATCTTGTTATGACCAGTAAATCATTACCTTTTTCTTACACTAGGTGGTTGTACATAGCAGGTATCTATTCACTTCC